>JBDTZL010000421.1:0-22459 GCA_040005125.1 Ginsengibacter sp. | reverse complement strand
GAATTAAATCAATAGCTGAATCCTGTATAATAGAATTAATATTATCTACCAGTTGAGCTTCCGGAAATTGAGACATGGCTATATCACCGGATACTTTGCTCGCTGTCATAATTTTTTTGACAATGTACCCATCAGGGTTATTGTTTGCGGTAATGGTTGATATTTCTCCTTTTGTATTACACTCAACCAAACCTATATTTTTATTTGTTTTCATATTTTTATTTGTTTTGTCTTTAATCACTTTTCAATTTTTGAAAGGCAAATTTACGTAATTTTGTTTAATCGATTAAACAATTCAAAAAACATAGTGCTAAATTGGTCATAGAAAGAATCATACAATTCATAAATTATTGATAATCAGTTGATTAAATATCACATTAGATTTCTTACTGTTCGTCGATTTTAAACTGAAATTTATTATCATGAAAAAAAAGGTTTGTCAAAAGGATATTGCACAAAAAGTTGGAGTTTCTACTGCGCTGGTATCCTATGTACTCAATAATCTGAAAGAGGGGAGAATAAGTAAGGCAGTTGCCCAAAAAATAAGGGATACGGCAAAAGAGCTTAATTACCGCACCAACCAGATTGCCAAAAGCCTTAAAACAAATAAAACCTTTACCATCGGGTTAATCGTTGCAGATATTTCAAATCCTTTTTTTTCCAGCCTTGCCCGTATTATCGAAGATGAGGCTGATAAAAAAAATTATACCGTCATTTTTGGAAGTTCGGATGAAAACGCACAAAAATCCTGGAAATTAATAAATACCCTTGTTGACAGACAGGTAGACGGATTTATCATCGCCCCGGCAGAAAATACGGAGTCCAATCTTACTTATCTAAAGGATCATGGTATTCCGTTTGTTTTGATAGACCGTTATTTTCCCCGCATCGAATGCAACCAGGTTGTCATTGATAATTATAAGGCCGCTTATACTGCGGTACAGCATATGATTGATGGTGGGAATAAAAGAATAGGGATGGTTACATTCAACAGTACCCTCTATAATATGAATGAAAGAAAAAGGGGGTACCTCGGCGCGTTAAAAGAAAATAATATCGCTTTTGAAAAAGACTGGTGTAAAGAAATATTTTTTGGCGATACTAAAACAAACGTTGAAAAAGCAATACATGATCTTCTGTCTCTTTCCCAACCTGTCGATTCGTTATTGTTTGCGTCAAATATCCTTGCGACTTATGGATTAAAGTATATTCAGGCAACCGTAACGCGGGTGCCTGGTGATCTTGCAATTGTAAGTTTTGATCAAATGGATTCATCGGATTTGTTCTATGCACCCCTCACCTATCTAAAGCAGCCAATACAGGAAATGGGTGAAATGGCTACAAAGATGTTGCTGCAACATATCGAAGAAGAAAAGGATGTTGAGCAGGTAAACCTCGAAGCTACATTAGTGATCCGGGATTCTACGCTTAAGTTAGTTTATTAGTTTATTAGTTTATTGGTTTATTAGTTCGCAGGCGGTTCATTCGCTAATTGGCTAATTGGCTCATTAGCATATTAATTAATTTGTCGCATTTAAAGAAAAATGTATATTAGCAATTATTTTGAAAAAACTGGCTGCTATATTACTGATTGCTTTATTCACGTTCAATCTTTTTGGATACAGGATATTATATTATTTTGCCCAACAGCAATCAGACGTAAGTATTGAAAGGGCATTAGATAAGAATGAATACAATGAGAAAGATCTAATCACTATAAAAATTCCAATGTCGGTTCCTTACCAGGTTGAAAGAAGCGACTTTGAACGTTTTGACGGGGAAGTAAACCTTAACGGAAAGATTTATAAGTATGTTAAGCGCAAGGTGTGTGATGGTAACCTTGTACTATTGTGTCTTCCTGATCGCAATAAAATGAAACTGGAAACCGCTAAAAATGACCTGTTCAAAAATTCAAATGATTTGCAGAATCCCGGTTCAAAAAAATCGGATAATTCCAAAGTCCCTTCAGGAAAGAATCTTTCAAATGAGTATAATCAAAACATAACTGAATACAGAATTGCTTTTAATGATGTATTACATAATCATGTTTTTTTAAACCGGGTATCTCCCACATCATCCGGTCTTCACAGTTCCCCCGAACAACCTCCTGAATTAATCTAAAGTTTTCAAAAAGTAAAGCAGCAACTTATATCTTTTGTTGTCTTGTGATATGCAGGTAATTGCATAGCCCACATCATTAATTATACTTCACTTTATTTTTAGCATTAACATTATTCGCATTAAAATTATCTCATGTCTTATATACCGCTTGAAGCACATCTGCCTGGTATTACAGGGTTATTGGAATACAGGAAGGATACAGCCCAACCTATCCGGGAACTAACACAAATTTTACTACGTGGCCCTTCTACATTAAGCGAAGGTGAACGTGAATTAATTGCCACTGTGGTATCAAATCGAAATCAGTGTAAGTTCTGTACTGCAGCCCACACTGCCGCTTCCGATATATTACTTGGCGAAAGTGAAACGTCGTCAAAAGTAAAAGAAGATATCATGAGTGCACCAGTAAGTGATAAGATGAAAGCTTTATTAATTATTGCTTCACAGGCCCAGGAGAGTGGTAAAAGTGTAACCGCGGCAGATATACAGAAAGCGAAAGACGAAGGCGCGACCGATATTGAAATTCACGATACCGTCTTAATTGCTGCGCTGTTTTGTTTATACAATCGTTATGTGGACGGACTTGCTACTGTAACTCCTGTCGATCCTGCATTTTACCAGTCTCTTGGAGAAAGATTACATCAACATGGATACAATCGTTTGCCACAGGGATATGATCATTTAAAAAAACAAACTGCACTATAATGGCGACAATAACTGTAAATGAGCAAGCGCCAATATCTGTTAAAACAATTCCAGGTTCTGCGTCAAAGGCCAGGGGCAGTCTCACCATAGCATTTATAGTATGTTTTATAAGTATCATGTTCAGTGGTATTGCCTCCATGCTAATGTCTGTTTATTTGCCCGTGACAGTAAAAGACCTTTTAGGTGATGTAACAGACGAAAAGATGAATAATGTTGGAGCATACATCAACTCGGTTTTTATATTCGGAAGCATGTTTGGTGGTTTTGCCTGGGGATTTATCTGCGACAAGATAGGGCGTTCCAGAGCCGTTATTTTATCAACAGCTTTCTATGGACTGTTTACAGTGCTTACAGCATTTTCCTCTTCCTGGTTACTGGTAGGTATTTACCGGTTTTTAACGGGGTTTGGTGTTGGCGGCGTAATAGTAACAACCAATATACTGGTATCTGAATTATGGCCTGAAAAGAAAAGAGCAGTGGCTCTTGGCATAGTATCGGCAGCCATGCCTGTTGGCTTTATTGTTGCAGGCGCTATGAATAATTTATTGACCGACTGGCACAATGCTTTTTTAACCGGCCTCGTTCCGTTAGCAGTGGCTGTTTTTTCCTTTTTTACGTTGGCAGAATCGGAAAGCTGGAAAAAAAATAAATACGCCCCGGCCAACACAACCGGTTTTAGTAAAAAACTTTTTGCTTCGGGATACAGAAAAAACCTGCTTACGGGCTCTGTAATATTTGGCGCCATGCTTATTGGGTTATGGGCTGTTTTTTCATGGGCGCCAACGTGGATACAAAGTATTACAAATGATGATGCAAAGGCACAGGAGCTGCGTGGCCTCACCATGATAGTATTGGCTGTTTCCGGTTTAGTGGGCAGTGTTATATCGGGATGGATTGCGAACGGTATTGGCTTACGCAAAACTATGATGATGTGCTTTGCTGGTTGTTTTATTATGGTGTTTGTTGTATTCAAATTAAATACCTCTGTCTCAGTGATCACGTTTATCGAGATGGGGGTTTTGGCCTTTTTCTTCGGGATAAGCCAGGGGGCATTATCGGTATACATACCTCATTTGTTCCCGACTGTTGTACGGGCATCCGCAACAGGTTTTTGTTTTAATGTGGGCAGGCTGTTTACCGCAACCGTTGTTTTTTTTATTGGTGCCCTGGTGGGTTTGCTGGGTGGCTATGGCAACGCTATTTTTATTTTCTCATGTGTCTTTTTAGTTGGGTTCGTAGTAACATTCATTTCAAAAGATACCAAACAGGCAGATGGTTAATGCACTTATAAATAAAAAAATATTGTTCAAATTAAATTAATTCAATCTAACCAAACCATTTACGGATGCGGGTTTCCAGCCACCCTCTCTTTCGGAGAGGGGTTGGGGGTGAGGTTAAAAAATTTTAAACATGGCACACATACAAGTTCCCGAAGGAGTTCCCGGTATAAGAAGTTTAGTAATGTTCAGGCCGGAAACCGGTAAACCTTTATATGAATTGGCACAGGTATTACTAAGAGGTGAATCACCCTTAAGCGAAGCGGAAAGAGAATTAATTGCAGCATATGTTTCACATCTTAATAACTGCATGTTTTGCAGGGACAGCCATGCAGCGGCAGCAAGATGTTTATATGGGGATGAAAAAAATACCGTGGATGATGTGCTGAATGATATGCATCAATCCAATGTAAGCGATAAGCTGAAAGCCTTGCTGCGCATAGCCGGTAAAGTGCAGGTTCTTGGTACGGAAGTGTTGCCTGCCGACATTGAAGCTGCAAGAGAGCTTGATGCAAACGACCGGGAAATACACGATACCGTTTTAATAGCTGCAACCTTCTCCATGTTTAACCGCTATGTAGATGGGCTGGCAAGTTTCACTCCAACAGACCCTGCTGAGTATGAAGCAATGGGTAAAAGAATGACAGAAAAAGGATACGTATTACCACAACCAATAAAATAAAAAATTATGGCTCATATAGACCTGCAAAATGATCTGCCTGGCATAAGAGGCCCGATGGCTTATAGTCCCGGTACAGGCAAGGCATTAAATGAACTCGCAGAAATTTTATTACATGATGATAACAATACACTTTCCCGTGGCGAAAGAGAATTGATCGGCGCTTATGTATCCTCGGAGAACGACTGTTTTTTTTGCCAGAATGTACACGGTGCAATGGCGCAGCATTATTTTGAAAGTGATATGCAGTTTATTGATGACATCAAAAAAAATTACCAGTCAACGCCCATCTCTGATAAACTAAAAGCATTGCTGAGTATTGCAGGCAGCGTTCAAAAGGGCGGCAGGTTTGTTACTACAGAGCAGGTTGAACAGGCTAAAAGCCTTGGTGCAACTGATAAAGAGATACATGACACTGTTTTAATTGCCGCTGCTTTTTGTATGTTCAACCGTTATGTGGATGGATTAAATACATGGGCTCCGCAAGACCGGCAAGTATATGTCGAGCGTGCAAAGATGCGTGCCGAAGATGGATATACAAATATGAATTTGAATAAATAAAATAATGCTGAAAATTTATTGTAAAACATTTTAAATACATGTTATGAAAATAAAAACAGAACCGGTTGGAAGCATACCGCGTCCCAAATATCTCGTAGATACATTGAGTGCCTTTGAACAACAACAAATTGCTGAAAGCGAATTGTCAATATTATTTGATGAAGCGCTAAAAGATACCATTAAACGTTTTGAAGAAACAGGGTCGCCTGTAATTACTGATGGTGAACAAAGCAAGCCCGGCTTTGCCACATATCCCATCAGCGGGCTGGAAAACCTTGCACACGATGGTGTGATAATCCCTTTTGCAGATGGGCATACAAGGCAGTTGCCCAAAATTACCTCGGGCCCTTTTCATTACAAAACTTATGCGGATTCTTATCTTACCAAGGCAAAACAATTTACAAACCTGCCGGTAAAGCAGGCAGTGATCGCAGTATCAGCCATCAGCTTATTGTACCCGCCGGAAGGAATTGAAGGATATTCTCACGAGCAATTTATAAATGACTTATTGAATGAGGCAGAAGCCGATATCAGGAGGTGTTTAAACAACGGCGCTTACAACGTGCAAATTGATTTTACTGAAGCAAGGCTTGCCTTAAAACTTGATCCGGGTAAGGGATTATTAAAATCATTTATAGACCTGAACAATAAAGTCCTTTCCCGCTTTACACACGAGGAAAGAAAAAAAATCGGCGTGCACTCGTGCCCGGGCGGAGATCATGATTCAACCCATAGTGCCGACATCAGCTATGCCGATTTGCTCCCCTTATTGTTTGAATTGAATGCGGGTAATTTTTACCTGGAATATGCAGGTGAAAAAGATAAACATTCGGTGCTTACATCTATTAAAGAAAACAGACGTCCTTCCCAGCGTGTATTCATTGGCGTTACCAATGTACTTGACCCACGGATAGAAACGCCCGAAGAGATCCGCGATCTTATTTTGGAAGCAGCAGAAATGATTTCACCCGATCAGTTGGGAACAACAGATGATTGCGGTTTTTCACCTTTTGCCGATGACCTGTCTACTTCAAGAGATACTGCATTTGCAAAAATAAAATCACGTATTGAAGGAACTAAACTTGCAGAAGAAAAACTTTTTTAAAATTATTTATCCATCATAAAAAATAATATATGCCTCACATTAATGTAGATGAAAACTTACCGGGTATCAGGTCTTTAATGGCGTTTAGCCCGGGCACGGCCACACCTATGGGCGAGCTTGCGAACCTGTTATTACGCGACGATGAAGGCTTAAGTATGGGAGAAAGGGAACTGATTGCTGCACATGTTTCTTATTTAAACGATTGTTTTTATTGCCATCATTCGCATGGTGCAATTGCTGTATGTTATTTGGATGGGAACAATGAATTGGTTGAGCAGGTAAAAAGGGATTATACAAATGCTGATATTTCTGATAAACTAAAAGCTTTATTAGCTATTGCCGGAAGCGTACAAAAAGGCGGTAAGTATGTAACACCCGGACAAATTGAACACGCAAAAACTCTTGGCGCTACTGATAAAGATATACACGATACCGTGCTTATCGCTGCTGCATTCTGCATGTTTAACCGTTATGTGGATGGGCTTGCCGCCAATACACCAACAGACCTTTCCACGTATCCCTTAAGAGCAAAACAAATTGCCGAAAGAGGTTATGGGAATCATATTTTTTTAGTTCAGCAACCCGTCCATAAAAACCAGGAAATATAATTATGAGAAAATTTCATTAACAAATTTTTTAAAAACATTAAACCAAAACAAACAAATGAAAAGAAGATTGCTTTTTCTAACGGCATGGTTACTCATAACCATAATTCCCTTATCACTTTTTGCACAATACAAAACTGTGACCGGCCTGGTTACCGAGCGAAATAATTTGCCGGTTCCCTATGCCACTATTACTGTTAAAAACTCTTCGCTGGCTGTAGCTTCTGATGCTAACGGAAAGTTTACTTTATCGGTTCCTCAAAATGCTGTTTTAACTGTAACTGCTACAGGTTATAAAACACAAACTATAAAAACAGAGACCGTCACAGAGTTACAGATTACATTAACGGAAGATGTCGCCAGGCTTGATGAGATAGTAGTAACCGGATTATCAACATCAGTTAAAAGAAGAAACCTGGCGAATGCCATATCGACTATTACATCCAAAGAATTAAATGGAACTGCACCTGCACAAACGTTTGATGCGGCCCTCGAAGGAAAAATTTCGGGAGCATATATTAACGCCAATTCGGGTGCGCCGGGCGGAGGTATTTCTGTAAAATTAAGGGGCGTAACTTCTGTGTATGGCAACACACAACCCTTGTATGTGGTAGACGGGGTTTTTGTTGATAACACCTCTACTTCAGCAGGATTGAATGTAGTAACCTCTGCTCTTGCCAACGGTGCTACAACTTCTAACCAGGATAATCCATCAAGCCGTATCGCAGACCTGCGTGCTGAAGATATCGAAAATATTGAAATTCTTAAGGGCGCTTCCGCTGCAGCTATTTATGGGTCAAAAGCCGCTGCGGGGGTTGTTATTATAACAACCAAAAGAGGCAAACAAGGAAAAACGAATATTTCTGTATCACAGGATCTTGGCTTTATAAAACCAAGAAAACTAATGGGTGTAAGAACATTTAATGCAGACAGGGCGGCAGGTTTATCACAGGATAGCACCAGGTCTGCCTCTTTGCGTCAGCAATTTTTGGATGCACAATCAAAAGGAGAGATATATGATTATGAAAAAGAAATTTATGACCACACCGCATTCCTGAGAAACACGGTACTGAGTATGAATGGCGGAAACGAAAAAACAGGCTTCTATTTTTCTGTTTCACAAAAAGATGAAGGTGGAATCGTAAACAAAACCGGTTATAATAACACAAGCGTTCGCCTGAATGTTGATCATAAGGTTACAGATAATATTAAAATAGGTATCAGCACTAATTATATAAATTCTTCGGCAGACAGAGGTTTGTTTGGCAATGATAACGCAGGTATTACCACTGGCATTGCACTTTCATCCACCCCCGGCTTTGCACAATTGCATCCTGATGCAGCAGGAAACTATCCCATCAATCCGTTTGCTTCAGCGAATCCTTTACAAACTATTGCATTGATGCGCAACAATGAATCAGTGAATCGTTTTATAACGGGCGCAAACCTTGATATTACTTTACAAAAGAGCGGAGCAAGTACTACAAAGTTTATAGGAAGAGGAGGATTGGATTTTTATGACCTTCAAACGAGTGTATTGTTTCCGGGTATCCTTCAGTGGCAGGCAGTGAATAAAGGAAGTTCTATACAGGGTTTTACAAAAAATCTAAGCTCTAATTATATCCTTTCCCTGGTGAATACATTTACGCCTTCCGATAAATTATCGCTTACAACATCAGCCGGTATAACACAGGAAACAGGAGATTACAATAACTTATTAAATATTGCTACACAGATTATTGCAGGCCAGTCAAATGTTGACCAGGCAGGTGCATTGAATGCGACACAACTGCGAACCAAATATTTGAATGGAGGAATTTTTATCCAGGAGGAGGCTAACATTATTGACGCACTTACTCTCACAGCGGGTGTACGTTTCGACAGGTCAAGCAATAATGGCGACGTCGCTAAATATTATACATATCCTAAAGCAGGCCTTTCATGGAATCTTACACACATGGGCTTTTTGAAAGATGGTTTCTTTGAAAATATAAAATTGCGCGCAGCTTACGGGCAGGCAAATAATGTTCCTGCATATGGAAGTAAATTCACCTCCCTGGTAGTATCAAACATAACAGGTTTCCCTGGCCTTATTGTAAACACACAGGAAGGCCAGGCCGATATAAAACCCGAGAGGCAGACAGAGTTTGAGACAGGAATAGATTTTAGTCTTTTCAAAGGTCGGTTAGGATTTGAATTAACTTATTATAACAAGACCATTGATGATTTTTTAATGCTCAGCAATCTTGCTGCTTCGTCTGGTTACTCAACCAAATGGCTGAATGCCGGTAACCTGAGAAACCGTGGTTTTGAATTGGGCATGAATGCAAGGCCGGTTCAGTCAAGAAATATCGTGTGGAATACTACGGTTAACTTCTGGACAAACAAATCATTGGTGACTAAATTTATTATACCTCCAACTCCCCAGGGTTCATTCGGCTATGTGTTGGGGTCATTCCAGATAGAACAGGGTAAATCTGCCACCCAGATCCTTGGCCTCAATGGTGCAGGAGGCGTATCTAAACTGGGAGATGCAGAACCAAAGTTTCAAATGAATACTTATAATGAAATCACTTTCTTTAATAAGCTAAGCTTACGCTTTCTTCTTCACTGGAAATCCGGCGGACAGAACGTTAACTTAACAAGTCTTGAAAATGTTTTTGGCGGTACAGACCCTGATTATGATAAAGTGACTAATAAGCTTGGCGTTCCTGATGGTGTTTACCAACTTATGCAAATAGGATCAGATGCACATCAATTTGTACAGACATCCAGCTATCTTAAATTAAGGGAAATCGGGTTGTATTATACATTCAGCAAATTGCCTGTTTCTTTTATTAAAAAAATACAGGCGGGGGTATCCCTTAGTAATTATTTTACCGTTACAAAGTATAAGTCCTATGACCCGGAAGTATCCAATTTCGGTACAGGATTTTCTTCGGGGGTCGATGTTGATCCTTATCCATCAACCAAGCGGGCCACCTTCCATGTTTCATTTGAATTTTAAATCTTTAAAAACATTACAATGCAAAAAAATAAAACCATATATACTATCCTGTTGCTGGGCATGACCTTCTTTTTTATCTCGTGTAAAAAAGATTATGGTAATTTGAACAATGCAACCGTCCAGGATTTTTTAAAAAATGCTTCACAAAGCGAGTTGAACAATCTTGTGAGTGGTACTGAAGCAGGTATGAGAAGCGTAATTAATTTATACCTTGATGATGTAGGTACCATTGGAAGAGAAGGCTATCATTTTGCAACGTCAGAGCCTCGTTATGTTACTGACTTACTGGGAGCAAGCGCCGGAACATTAAGCAACAGTAATTTTTATATAACCAATCCATGGGCAGCAAGATACCGGGTAGTAAAAAATTGCAATACCCTTATTGCAGCCGCTACAAATTCCACACTTATAAGCGATGCTCAAAAAAGCGGCTATATAGGTTTCGCAAGAACCATCAAAGCCTACCAGCTTTTAATGAATCTCAATCTCACAGATTCAAATGGGATAAGAATAGACGTCGATGATCCTGATAATCTCGGACCGTTTGTAAATTACACCAATTCATTAACTGCAATTGCTTCGCTGCTTGATTCGGGTAAATTAGCTTTTACAGGATCTTCATCCGGGCCCATAGCCTTCCCTCTTTCAGGATTTGCAGGCCTTGATGATGCCGCAGGATTAACGAAATTTAACCGCGCGCTTGCCGCGAGGGTAAGTGTTTATCAACAGAACTGGCAAGGAGCACTTACTGCATTGAATGAATCATTTTTTGGATTAGACCAGGATTTTAAACTTGGCGCATACCATGAATTTGGAACAGGTTCCGGCGACCAGCTAAATATAATGTTCATTCCTCAAAATCAAAATGGAGAGGTGAGAGTTGCACATCCATCTTACGCTGTAGATATTGAAGCAGGAGATGACAGAATTAATAAGGCTACCTTACGAACTTCGGCAGCATCACTGCTTGGGCTTAGCAGTAACCGGGATGTGTGGGTGTATACGTCCAGTACAGCGCCAATACCCATTATAAGAAATGAAGAATTAATTCTTATATATGCCGAAGCTAATATTCAACTTAATAATTTGACCGAAGGAGTTAAAGGAATAAATGTTATCAGAAAGGGGCATCAGCTTGTGGATTACGGAGGTGCGGTAACACACGATGCTTTAATAACTGAGATGTTGAAACAAAGGAGGTATTCATTATTTTTTGAGGGCCATCGCTGGATTGACGTGCGCAGGTATAACCTGTTAAACACACTTCCTATTGACAGGCCGGGTGATGATGTATGGACAGAATTTCCTTTACCTGTTACGGAACAATAAGTGAATTAAGACTAACGTCATTATTGACTTAAAATAAATTTATATTATGAAACGGTTGCTGTTGTTCATCGGCTTGCTGATTTTGTTTTCTGCAGAAATCTTGCGTGTCTATTTTATCATGCCTTTTCCCGGCAGCCAGCATAAGAATACTATTTCCCTGGCTTATTGGATCAGTAATAATATAATTTGGATACGGATACTGGCGTTAGTCTTATTAATTTTTCCTTTGATAAATGTTTTTAGAAGTAGCAGGACCTGGAAGAAGATAGTATTGTCGGTAATCCTGGGTTTTTATACGGTGGTTTTCTTCTTTTTCAATTATCGTTTCGAAGCCGATAAAATGTTTTATCAGCCTAAACAAAAATTATTTGTTGCTGCAGCAAATGACACTACGAATAAAAATAAACTGGTTATTGGTGTTTCACTTAATGGTGAAGCCAAAGCGTATCCTATTCAACTGATAGGCTATCACCACCAGGTGAGAGATACTATTGGTAATACACCCGTAATGATTACTTATTGCACTGTTTGCAGAACCGGTCGTGCATTTAGTCCCTATGTTAATGGTAAGATGGAATCCTTCAGGTTGGTAGGAATGGACCATTTCAATGCAATGTTTGAAGATGCAACAACTAAGAGTTGGTGGCAGCAAGCTACGGGTGTTGCTATAGCGGGACCGTTAACAGGTACCGCATTGCAGGAATTACCTTCCAGGCAATTAACGTTAGCAGCGTGGTTGCGTGAATACCCTGATTCTTATATTATGCAACCCGATACATCTTTTAAAAAAGATTATAACGACCTTGCGGATTTTGATAAAGGAACCATAAAAAGCGGTTTGGAGAAAAGGGATTCCTTATCGTGGAAGCACAAGTCATGGGTAATTGGCGTAATACATAATAGGTCTGCAAAAGCTTATGACTGGAATGACCTGGTAAAGAAAAAAATCATCCAGGATACTATTGCAGGTCTGCCAATTGTAATTGCTCTTGAAAAAGATACCGCTTCATTCCATGTATACGACAGGCGTTTAAATGGCTCTGTGCTTAGCTTTCAGCAAGGCAATACTACTGATTTACTAATTGATCAGAATACAAATTCTACCTGGAACATGGATGGCGTTTGTATTGATGGAACTTTGAAAGGGCAGAAATTGATGGCTGTTCAATCTTCCCAGGAATTCTGGCATTCATGGAATACTTTTCATCCGCATACAACAACATATAAATAATGGCGCGTGGTTTGTGTCTCACGGACCGAGACTACAATTGCTTAATAAATTCTAATGTTATGATTCGTGAGACACGAACCATGGCGGAAGAGAACTACTTGCTTTTAAGATTTTTATTATAGATTTAATAAATGAGAACTTCGTTTAGATCAAATAAAAAAGAACTTACAGATGGTATTATAAATGTTATCCGTATAGCCTTTAAAAATAAAGAGATTGAAATAACCGTTTCCGGTTTTTTGGATGAAACTGAATTCCTTTTATCTACAGATGCAAATAAAAAGCATTTGCAAAAATCCATAGCCGATATTGAAAACGGGGAAGGTATAATATTTACATTAAATGAAATAGAGGAAAAATATATTGTTAAATGAAGTGCATCAGCTTAAGTCCCGGTGCCTTGAAACAATTGGAAGACTGGAAGAAAAATGATCCGGAAGTTGTACTAAAAATAATTACGCCAATTACTGAAATCTCTTCACCTTTTACCGGCACCGGTAAGCCTGAACTGTTAATACACGATCTAAAAGGAAAATGGAGTAGCAGAATAACGCGGGAGCATAGGTTAGTTTATGAAGTAACCGATACTGCCATTAATATTATTTCCTGCAAATTCCATTATTGATGATATGTAAGTTTTTAATTCACGATTTTCACCCTGCCCTTTTTCCTCAACCTGATCACCTGCCACAATATTTCTGCACTTAGCAAAGCCCCTACAGCAAACACTGCGGGGTGAAGAACGGCAGCTTCGCTTGCAAGAGCGCCTGAAAGAGCCAGTACAAATACTCCGACAGGCAAAAGCATCATCACACTAAGCCAGGTTGTATTAAGTGGAATTCGAAAAGGCCTGGTTTGATGCGGAGCCTTAATACGCAACACGATCAATGTCATAAATTCTAAAAATAATCCCGCGCCATAAAGTGTCACATCAATAATGATGAGTTCCTGGAAACTCCAGAGGATCATAAAGCTTACTACTGTGGCGCAAATAATAATAGAGAGATAAGGCGTTTTAAATCGTGAATGAAGTTCATGAATTTTAGATGGTAGTAAACCATCGTCAGCCATTACCTGTGGCACACGGGATACAGAAAGCAGTACAGCCGCATACAGGCCGAGGGCGCTGGCCATGCCACCAATTGAAATGACGGCGCCCAGCCATTTGCCAGCCGCAAGAGTTCCAAGTGCGGGGTAGCCCTGTTCGTTCAGGGTGTTGGCGTTTATATTATAATGCAGCGTTGCAAACAATACCATCACATAAATCAGGAAGACAGTTGTAAATGCAATAATAACAGACTTGAGATAGGTACGCACCGGCCTATCCACTTCTTCTGCATATGTAGTGGTGTTATCCCAGCCAAAAAAATTCCACATTACCGTATAGAGCGCCATGCCAAGTGATGAAAAGGAAATACCCTTAAGCGAAGGTGTTGGAAACGAGAAGTTCCCTGCGTCTTTTACAGCCATAATAAACAGCGCGACAAAGGGCAAAAGCACTAACAGACCCAGCATTGTAGCTGTTTTACCTACCGGTGAAACACCGAAAATATTAAGAGCCGCACCTATCCATATAATAGTGAGGCCAACGGGTATTTTAATATGCGCTATTTGTGGGAAGAAAAAAGAAGCATAACTAACAAAAAGTACCGGGTAAATGGCGAGGTCCACAAAAGTATACAGCCATGTCCACCAGCCTTCATAAAACCCGAAACGCAGCCCCAATGTTTTTTTCACCCATTGATAATAACCGCCTGTAACCGGCATCATGCTGTTGAGCTCCAGTACAGTAAGTATTGCAGGTACATCCCAGAGAAGTGGCGTCACCATTAGAAGCAATAATGCACCGTGTGCGCCGGCATAACCAAGCAAAGGCTCCAATCCATACGGCCCGCCTGATACTGTAAAAAAAATTACTGCGGCAAGTTGCAATACATGTAGTCTCTTACGGGAAGAAATCGGGAAGGTCATCTATTGAAAAACGATTTATAAATGATGTATAGGCAACAATTTAATACGTTAATTGTAAAACAATGAAATATATTTTTCAGTCTGCATATTTTCGGCTCCGGCATAAAAAGCTTATCCTTAAGAATTTTCGCGATGCCATCGTTTCCATATTAACAAATAGTTTTCAAAAAGTTTAAGATAATAAAATGTATTTTATATTTTGAAAGAATGACGGTAGCACAACCGTATTTATTAGATTTTATAAACATAGGTATATGACTTGTACATAACTTTGATATCGATACAGGGACATTTAATTTGAAAACAAGAAATAATTTTTTATCACACGTGTCATCATCTCCTGCAACTAAAAAAGCAAAATGGATCACTTCCAGATTTATTCTTGCGCTGGTTTTATTCGTGGTTGTTTTATTCGTCTTTGTCACTATTGCGGATGAAATTGTGTTGGAGCATGAGACTGGGTTTGACCAAAAAATCTCACAGGCAATATTGTCTCTTGAATCTCTGTCTGTAACAAGAATGATGGAGATGGTTACTTTTTTTGGTTCTGCCAATTTTTTGTTTCCTGCATACCTGGCCTTAATAATATATTATTTCTTCAGGAAAAATACAAAGCTGGCCCTCGATATTACGATGATTGGCCTCAGCAGTACTGGTATCTTATTTTTGCTTAAAGAAATTTTTAAGCGTCAACGCCCGCTTGACCCGCTGATAAGAAACGTGACCGGCTTCAGTTTCCCCAGCGGCCATTCATTTTCTTCATTTACTTTCTTTGGGCTCATTATCTATATTTTGTGGAAAACAGGTATTAAGAAAGCCTGGAAGATATTGATAACAACGGGGCTGTTTTTATTTGCAGCCACCATCGCATTTAGCAGGGTTTACCTGCGTGTACATTACCCCAGTGATGTTATAGCCGGCTTTTGCCTGAGTATTATATGGCTTATGTTATCGTTGTGGATACTACACAAAGTTGACAAGAGCAATTCTTATGCAAAAAATGAAAAATAAATATTTTCAGCATGTTTCTGTAAATAGTTATGAGAATTACTAAATTGGTTTGTTGGTAAGAAAGCCCTATAAATTTTGAAGAATCATATTAATTAAAAGTGTTTCTTCCGGAACAGTTTGTTTTTGGGTTCTTAAAGCATGAATGTTTACTATTAAAGTACCTGGTGAATTGATGTTATATTTAAGGTTTGCACTGATTGCTAATTTCATTAAGCCGTTGATTTTTTTATAGTTTATTAAAAGTTACATCCATCCATTCTTCAGGAATGTGTTGTAACGCAGTCTGCAATTCTTCATCCCATCGCGCAGAAATATTTTCAAAATCATTCTTCTCATACCGGTGTTCAGCCATATGAAAACTATCTTTTTTATAAAGTACTACGTAAATGAGGAAACCCACATTACTCGAACTCACCTGTGTGGAATCAAATGAAAGAAATCCCGCCTTTGGTGCAAACTTCATGCTCGGATTTTCGGTAAGTGTCCTGTTTAATATTGCCTTTCCATGTCCCGAATTTCCGATAACAACATAAGGTGCCTCCTGGCCAAGTTCAACCCGGCTATGCCCTGTGATAATCCGGTCTCCAATTCACAATTGCCTTTTTAATATCATTGGGCTTCATGTTTTCGCTGGCTGCTTTTGCTGCCAAAAGTAAAAATTCAGTATCTGCTGCAAAGCGCAGGGCAATGACCTGTGACATAGTGAGCCTGCTGTCTAGTAATTTTCCTGTGAGTGCGAAATGACGAAGATTTTCTTCGGAACGGATGGCCCGGTCCTGCGCCGCAATTGCAAATGCGCGTGCATACCAGAATACTATTAAACCACCGATGCTTAACCCCAGGATAGTGGCTCCCACCAGCCTGCCCCGGTGGTATTCATTGGCCCTTAACAGGTTCCAAACTGATAGTGCCAGGCACACAATCAATATTGCAGAAAGAACGAAATGCCACAGGGGAACATACCGTGAATGCTGTTTGTAACTTTGAGTTTGCATGTTATTTGTTTTAAAGGTTTAAAGAGATATTGAATGGATGAATTTATTTCAGCAGGTCGAGCAAGCTCCACATCTTCTTTCTTAGTTCATTTGCACTGCCATCAAAATTATTTACGATAAATGCAAAAGTGTACTCTGCTCCTTTTTTACTTTTAATAAACCCCGTGTAAGATACAACACCGCCAATAGAACCGCTTTTCATTTTTATACCGTTAATTTCAGGAAGTGCATTGTAAAAAGAATGGAACCAGCTTTGTTTTTTTGCATATTCCATTACACTTACCAATGTTGCAGCAGTAACCCGGTTTGCAGGAGAGAGCCCGCTGCCATCCATGACATTTATTGCAGCGGGGTCAATGCCTTTTTTATTCCAGAAGTTCTTTACAATACTTACACCACTGTCTGTGTCACCTGTTTTGATAAGCTCATACGCCATCGTTTTTATTAAGGCTTCTCCATATAAATTTATACTTCGTTTTAAAAACCAGAAAATAATACTGTCAAGTGGGGGAGAGTTGTGCATATAAAATATATGCGTGGAATCAGAATTTTTTTGAATAGCAGGATAATCCATGGAAGCTTTTTCTACGGGAGCTTTTTTTAATGCAGCTTCGAGGGTAAGTGCCAGTTGCTTTGCCGGGTGTGGCATTGCACCCGATATAATGAAAAGATTTTCATTTACGGGGATTGTGCCTCTTACATATGCGTATTTTTCATTAATGGGCAAATAAATATATGCATTGTCACCACTTTCCTTTTCTGCCGATGTTGCGAGCACTTTAAGATTGAGCCCTTCAACAAATGCAGGGTTTGTAGATACTCTTTCCACGGGGTTTCCAACGTTTTTACCCGATTTTAAAAACAGGTCATATTGGTTTTCACGCCAGTTAAGCGCACTTGCGCCTGCTCCATAATAATTGCCGATATCCTGCCATATCCAGCCGTCTGGCGTTACTTCGCCTTTCCACAAACTTTCATCTGCAAACACATTTCCTTTAACTTCGGTTATGCCTTCCCGTGAGATAGCTTTTTTAAACGCTGCAATAATACTGTCTTCTGTGGTTTGATCATATCGCCAGCTCCCCAATGTTGGATCGCCGCTTCCTTTGATTATAATATCTCCATTGAGCACACCACTTAGTACGTTTCCTGTATAGCCCAAACTGGTCTTATAACTATAGTTGTGCCCAAGTAATTCAAACGCGGTGGATGCAATGATCACTTTCTGGCAACTTGCGGGGGCTAGTCCCACCTGTGCATTATGATCTGATACTGTTTTCCCTGTTGAAGAGTTTATTACGTAAATACCTGCTGATGCATGTTGTAAACTCTTATCAGCAATAAATTTTTTCCAGGCTGAGTTGAATACACTTTCAACATCCTGTGCATTCAATTGGGCTATATTGAAAAAAGAAATTAAAAGAAGAAATCTTTTCAAAAGATATTTTTATTGCTCAAAACTAAAAGATTAATATGATAAATAAGCGTGCTTAAAGATAAAATCATACCGAAGGTGGTAATACTGGTTTGCTAACTTAATTTTGCTTTATGAAAAATGTTAATGCAAGTATAATCACCATCGGGGACGAGCTTCTCATAGGGCAGGTAGTTGACACCAACGGTCCATGGATTTCACGGCGGCTTAACAATGCGGGTGTTGCAGTAATAAGGCGTGTAGCCGTTGGCGATAGTTATGATGAAATATGGAAAGCACTCGATACAGAAAGTGAAGAAGCGGATGTTATTTTAATGACCGGCGGCCTTGGCCCGACATCCGATGATATTACGAAGCCTGTACTTTGTGATTATTTTGGAGGAAAAATGGTTGTGAATGAAACCGCTCTTCAAAATGTAAAATATTTATTTGAGGAGGTGTTTAAACGGCCTGTTTCTGCTATAAACCTGCTACAGGCAGAGGTTCCTGATGTATGCAAAGTAATCCAGAATAAAAGGGGTACGGCGCCCGGGATGATTTTTCACAAAGGAAAAACACTATATATAAGCATGCCAGGAGTGCCATACGAAATGCAGGGCATGATGGAAGCATCGGTAATCCCGATGTTAAAAGAAACGTTTGAACTGCCGGTGATCGTTCATCGCACAATTCTAACGGCCGGCATTGGCGAATCGGCCCTGGCAGAAGTTATTAAAGAATTTGAGGATGCATTGCCACGGGGTATAAAACTTGCTTACCTGCCCAATTACGGAATGGTAAGACTTCGTTTATCAACTTCCGGGTTTGATAGAGAACTCATTGAAGAAAGTATCGATAAGCATTTCGGGGAATTAAAATCTCTTACCAAAAAATATCTCGTTACAGATGTAGACGATAGCATGCCCGTGGTATTGGGAAAGATCCTGAAAACAAAAAATAAAACAGTTTCAACGGCAGAGAGCTGTACCGGCGGTTACATTTCTCATTTGATAACTTTGGTTCCGGGCTCATCCGAATATTATTCGGGCAGTATTATAAGCTATTCTTACGATGTGAAGCAAACTTTATTGGGGGTGCATGAAAATACATTAACCACTTATGGTGCAGTGAGTGAACAAACGGTCATAGAAATGTTGAAAGGACTCCTTCAAAAACTAAATACCGATTATGGAGTAGCTGTTTCGGGAATTATGGGACCGGGAGGTGGCACAGACGATAAACCTGTGGGAACCGTTTGGATTGCGGTTGGGAATAAAGAAAATCACCAGGCCCAAAAAATAAACCTCAGGTTTAACCGTGAAAGAAATATTGAAGTAACAGGGATAATGGCGCTCAATTTTTTAAGGAAATTTATCCTGGCTAATTAGACTACACAGGTTTTCAAAAACTTTGAGTGCGCCAAAACCTATGAGGTTTAACCAAATCATGTGAAGACTAACTTAGCGTTTTTACTTAATTTTGAGGCATATCAATCAACTGATACATTAAATTAATTATATGGTGGTAGATTTAATAATGCCCAAGTTGGGGGAAAGCATCATGGAAGCCACTATTCTTAAGTGGCTTAAAAAGCCCGGCGATAAAGTGGAGCAGGACGAAACTGTTCTTGAAATTGCAACTGATAAAGTAGATAGTGAGGTGCCTTCAACCACAAGTGGATTTATTGCAGAAATACTTTTTAAAGAAAATGATGTAGTGCCCATTGGTAAAGTAATTGCGAGGATAAACACTGAAAGTAATGCTGATGCGGGCGGGACTGTTCCCGTAAATGACAGGCCCTCTCCGTACGAGGCCGGGGGTTATGAAGAAGCCAGCCTTGTTGAAGATATTCCCTACCAGCCTTCAGAAAAAATTTCATCCGGGAACAATAATACCGGTATTCGTTTTTATTCACCACTGGTATTGAATATTGCAGCCAGTGAAGGTATTTCCATGAATGAACTGGAGCATATAGACGGGACAGGGCAGGATGGAAGGGTGAGCAAAAAGGACATCATGTCTTACCTGGAAAACAGGAAAAATAAACCACAAGAAAGTCATGCCGAAACAATCGCCGCCGCTACTGTTCATGATGTTCCTTCTCCTCCGCAGAAACAGGAATATAGTTCTCCTGCTGTGTATACCGGTAATGTGGAAATTATTGAAATGGACCGCATGCGCAAGATGATTGCAAAGCATATGGTAGAGAGTAAAAACATCAGCGCTCACGTTACCAGCTTTGCTGAATGCGATGTTACCAACCTGGTTTTATGGCGCGAAAAAATAAAGAATGAATTCGAAAAACGCGAAGGCGAAAAAATAACATTCACTCCGCTATTTATTGAAACAATTATTAAGTGTATTAAAAGATATCCGTTACTAAACAGCAGTGTAGATGTAGATCGCATCATTATAAAAAAAGACATCAATATAGGAATGGCCACAGCCCTTCCTAATGGAAATTTAATTGTGCCAGTTATAAAAAATGCTGATCAGTTAAATTTAACAGGCCTTACCAAACAGGTGAACAATCTTGCCAACGCCGCCCGCACCAATAAACTTAAACCCGATGATACCGCAGGGGGCACTTTCACACTTACGAATGTGGGTACCTTCGGAAGCATCATGGGTACCCCGATAATCAACCAGCCCCAGGTGGCTATTATGGCAGTAGGCGCCATAAAAAAACGCCCCGTTGTTATTGAAACAGAACAAGGTGATAGTATTGCCATCAGGCATATGATGTATATTTCATTAAGCTATGATCATCGCATTATTGACGGTTCACTTGGCTCGACATTCTTAAATGCGGTTGCTAAAGAATTGGAAAACTTTGACGGAAAAAGGAGTATTTGATATTGGATGCCCGATACTGGATGCTTGATACTGGATACTGGATGCTCGATACTGGATGCTCGATACTGGATGCTCGATACTGGATACTGGATGCTCGATACTGGATACTGGATGCTTGATACACTGGATGCTGGATGCTTGATATTGAATACCGACAATTTATGTCGTACATCACACGTCGTATATCCTACATCACACATCGTACATCGTACATTGCATCTCTCACATCGTACATTGCACCTCTTACATCTCAGTCCTCCACTTATCCCTGTCATCGGGGCTGAATTTCCATGGAGCAAAATTATTTTCTATATTGCTGAACATAGCGTTCCATTCAGGAGGTGCGTCGCTTTCTTCCATTACCAGTGAACGGCGAAGCTCCAGGATAATCGTTAAAGGGTTAATGCTTACGGGACACTCTTCCACGCAGGCATTGCAGGTAGTACATGCTCGTAACTCTTCGGTGGTTATATAATCGTGTAGCAATGTTTTCCCATCATCTTTAAAAGATTTGTTTTGCCGGATATTTTTTCCTGCTTCCTCCATCCTGTCGCGGGTATCCATCATAATTTTTCTTGGATTTAATAATTTGCCTGTAAGGTTGGCGGGGCAGGCAGCGGTGCATCTTCCACACTCCGTACAGGTATAGGCATCAAGTAAACTCTTCCAACTCAGGTCGAAGATATCTTTTGCGCCGAATTTTGGCGTTTGTGCTTCTGCGTTAGCAGGTGCCATCTCCGGTTTAAACATATATTGCACCTCCCTTTCAACGCTTTCCATATTTTCCATTTTCCCTTTAGGCTCAAGAGGCTTATAATAGGTATTCGGGAAGGCAAGTAAAATATGAAAGTGCTTGCTGTAGGGCAGGTAATTTAAAAATGCGAATATACCTGTGATGTGAAGCCACCAGCATGTGCGCTCTATTCCGGTTAAATTTGATGAAGATAAATGCTGCATAGCCTGCGCTGGGAAACCAGATAAAATAAAATTGCCATGATCCAGGTAATGTTCATTTCCCTGTAATTGCAATGCCCTGTCGGCGGAGTTCATGGTTAAGAATAAACCCATTAAAATGATCTCTGTAATTAGAATCAGGTTGGCGTCTGTTCTCGGCCAGCCATCAAGTTCGTGTTTCATGAAACGCTTTAATTTCAAAACATTTCTTCTTATTAGAAAAATAACACACGCCAGTAAAACGCCAATAGCTAATATTTCGAAAAAGTCAATGATAAAAGTGTAAAAAATCCCCAGCGGATTCGCGAACATACGGTGTGTACCAAAAAGGCCATCCAGCACAATTTCCAAAACTTCGATATTAATAATAATGAACCCCGCATAAATCACAAAATGCATGATCCCAACAAGTGGATAGCGGAACATTTTCTTTTGCCCTAAAGCCAGCAGGAGTAGGTTCTTCCAGCGTTCACCACGGTTATCGGATATATCTTCATCTCTTCCTAAATTTATATTTCGGTATATTTCCCGTGCTTTTTTTACAAACAACAGGATAGCGCTACCTGTTAGAATTATAAAAAAGATTTGCTGAAGAATTTGCATAAAATAAGATATGTTGCTAAGGTAATGGTTTGCCT
>JBDTZL010000001.1:0-6776 GCA_040005125.1 Ginsengibacter sp. | reverse complement strand
CGGTTCATAAATTGCACCAGGGGCATTAACGCCTTGAAAGCCAGGACTACTTCATTTGCCAAAGCAGGGCTTGTAAGCAGTGTGTCGGGAATATTTTTGGTGGCGACAAAACTTTTTAATTTCAAAAACGCGGCTGCGGGGTTTTCTTTATCATATCCTTTTGGAACATTCACCAGCATTTCACCTGTATTCATTTCCAGTTCCGGGTACTGTTTTTTAAAGGCTGAGTTGTTAATAATTCTATTAAACTCATGGAAACAATAATCAATTTCCTGCCTGAGCTTTTTTAATTCCGGAGCAGCCGGCATCCAAAGCCCCCCGCCTGCAAAACTCTTTCCGCCCGGTTCCAGGTGAAAATAATAACCTGCAAATACTGATTTCTTTCCTCCCCTGTTTAGAGAAGCGCCCATATTGATTTTATAGGGAGTCTTATCTTTTGAAAACCTGATATCCCGGTTGATCCGGAACATACAGTTTTTTGCAGCCAAATCCTTCATATCAGTATCAAAAACCGATACGGCCTCAAGAATTTTCCCGATAAAATTTTCATAGTCAATTTTTGCTGAAAGATATTTTTCCCTGTGACTGTCAAACCAGGGCTTGTTGTTATTCTTTTTAAGTTCCTTTAAAAAACTTACTGTGGAGGATTGAAACATCGATTAAAAAAGAAATTCCGGATTAGGGGGTTATGTATAAAACAGTGGTTATTATTTTACGTTGCTCCAGTTCTCGCCACTTTTAATTCTGTAAATGGTCATTTCACTTACGTGGTATTTATTGGAAATTTGCTTGTATGTGAGTTTCCTGCGTGGGTTATCAATGAATGCCTTAATAGCTTTCACCTGCGTTAAAGTAAGTTTTAAACCCTGCGTTCTTGTATGCTGAACTTTTTTATAAGCAATTTTGTCAGGGCTTTTTTGTTGATGCCTGCTTACATCTTTTTGCGATGCCCATTTCAGATTTTTGGCTTTATTATCCGTTTTGTTATGATTCAGGTGAATAACAAATCTTTCTCCCGGGGAATTTTTTTTATTAAAGAGTTTGGCAACTTCCCGGTGAAAATAAATAGTTCCGTTATTATCATCAATATGCAGGTTCAGGGTTTTATATCCTGATGTAAGTGAACCTTCCAGCAATTTACCGTCGGTTAGTATATCCTCATAATAACTTGCCGCGCGCCCATGTGATGAAATGGCATATTTTTTTCTCAATTGCTTCCATCCTTTAAACTGAAGCTGCTTCCAAAGTTCACCGTTATTTTTCTTTATCATGGTTAAAGGTTTGAAATAAAGTTACAAAACTAAGTTTGTATCATTTTTAAAAAATCCTGTTCATCGATTATTTTGATTGTCTTTATTTTTTTTGCTTTTTCCAGCTTGCTTCCTGCTGAATCCCCCGTAACAAGATAATTAAGATTGCTGCTTACAGAAGAAAGAAGTTTGCCACCGTTATCTTCTGCTAATTTTTCAGCATCATTTCTTTTTAAAGTGGGTAACGTACCTGTAAACAAAAAAGTCTGGCCGGAAAGTTTGCCTATTTTATCTTCTACCTTATCCCCCTTTGTGTTTAATCCAATACCGGCAAGTTTTTGAAGCATTGCCATATTATCGTTATTATGAAAAAAAGCATAAATGCTTTCACCCACTTTATTTCCAATGTCCTTTAGTTGTTGCAATTCCTCCACTGAAAAATGCTGCAGGTCAAATATATTTTCGACGCTTTTGCCCAGTATTTTCGCCGTGGCTTCACCCACATATCTTATGCCCAGTCCAAATATAAGCCGGTGCAGGCTTTGGCTTTTTGAATGTTCAATTGCATTGCGAAGATTATCAATAGACCTTTGGCCAAATCCTTCGAGTTTCGCAATTTCTTCATAGTCCAGCGAATAAATCCCGGGAATATCTATCAGAAAACCGACTGAATAAAATTTACGGATGTTTGATTCTCCAAGGCTCCTGATATCCATGGCATCCTTACTTACAAAATGAATAATGCGTTCAACCACCTGTGCCTCACAGTTGATATTCACACACCGCCATACAGCCTCCGCTTCGGGTTTCAGCAGGGGGTCGCCACATACAGGGCAATTAACGGGAAAAATGATTTTCTTTTCGCTGCCATCTCTTAATTCAGCAAGCGGCTTTACAATATATGGGATCACATCTCCTGCCCGCTCCACTATAACACTGTCGCCTATACGCAAATCTTTTTCCTCAATTACATCTGCATTAAAAAGAGAAACGGAAGAAACTGTAACCCCGGCAATGTGAACAGGCTCAATTTTTGCAACGGGAGTAACAGAACCGGTGCGCCCTACCTGGAATTCGACCTTCACTAGTTTTGAAGTTGCCTGTCTTGCTTTAAACTTGTAAGCGATTGCCCAGCGGGGATGGTGAGTTGTACTACCTGTTTGCTGCTGCAGTTCTATATCGTTAATTTTTATCACCATGCCATCGATTTCATACGGCAACTCATCCCTTTTGGTTTCAAACTCTTTGCAAAAATCAACAACCTGTTCGATGTTGTTAAGCACTTTCTTTTCGTTTACGGGGGTTTTAAAACCAAGCTCAGCAAGCATTTGCAAAGAGCCGGCATGTGTTGTTAGCAACTTTTTGTGTTTTGATATGCTTTTTTCAGCAAGCCTTATATAGCTTATGTGATACAATATTGCTTCCAGTTTTCTTTTTCGCACTGCGGCGGGGTCTTTCATACGAAGAGAACCGGCAGCTGCATTGCGGGGATTGGCAAGTGGCGCATTTCCTTCTTCAGCCAGCATCGTATTATATTGTCTGAAATTTTCCTTGGTCATCAAAACTTCTCCCCGTATCTCGGCCCTTTCAATTCCATAATCAGAAAATTTTGCTGATAACGGGATGGAGCCTATTTGTTTTATATTAACAGTTATATCATCACCTGCAACCCCATCGCCCCGTGTAGCCCCTCTTACCAGCATATCTTTTTCATAAATAACCGAAATGCTCGCCCCGTCAAATTTGGGCTCCGCGCTATAAGCAATGTGTGTGGCATCTATAAGCCCCCTCACTCTTTTGTCCCAATCTACCAGGTCCTGTGGATTATAACTATTCTCGAGACTCAGCATGGGCACCAGGTGTGCTACTGTTACAAATTCCTTGTTCAGGCTGTTACCCACCCTTTGTGTTGGCGAGTCGGAAGTTATTAATGAAGGATTATCTTTTTCAAGCTTTTCAAGCGCTTTATAAAGTGTATCATATTCCACATCTGAGATGAGCGGGTCGTTGGCAATATAATACCTGTATTCATGAAACCTCAGAACGTCTCTTAATTGATCAACGGAGCCGGCACTTTTTAATAGCTGATTGGTTAATAATTGCAGATCCCTGGTTTGTTCCTTTGTGTACATGAGAAAGATTTACTATAAATTAAAAATAGTGAGTTTAACCGTTTTATTGTGAGTATTAGAAAGGTAATATTAAAAAATTCAGAATAAAATTCATGGCAGGCCAATAATTTTTTATTACCGGGAAATATTTTTCCATCTAAAAAATTATTTCATGAAGTGATCAAAGTTTAGAATAATGTGTTTATTTTACACAATAAATTGCTGTTATGAAGAAAGCTTTACCAGGTTCTTTCATCCTTATATTTTTTTCTTTACAAAGTTTTTCGCAGTTGTTATCGTGGACGCCCGGCTTTATCCAGGAAAGCAGCACGCCTGTTGTAATTACAGTTGATGCCACAAAAGGTAACCAGGGACTTTTAAATTATACGCCAACAACTGATGTATATATTCATACGGGTGTGATCACTAATTTCAGCACAACTCCTTCCGACTGGCAACACGTAAAGTTTAATCAGAATTTTAATTTACCAAATCCTGCATTACAGGCAGTTTACCTTGGAGCTAACAAATGGCAATTTACTATTTCAGGGGGTTTGAGGACCTACTACGGGCTAACGGATCCTACTGAAACTATTCAAAAAATAGCCATTCTTTTTAGAAATGGTTCAGGAACGCTTAAGCAAGCTAATACCGATGGAAGCGATATGTACATACCGGTTTACACAACCAGTCTTGTTGCAAGGTTCACGGTTCCATTAATACAACCTACCTATATTCCTCAACCTGAAACTATTACAAAAAATATTGGGGATAATATTACCATGACCGGTGTTGCAAACATCGCCTCTGCATTAAGGCTTTATTTTAATGGCTCAGTGGTGCAAACAGCTTCGAATGCTACAACTGTTTCAGCCAACCCGGCTATAGTTGTTGGTGGAAACCAGACATTGGTAGTTGAAGCCAATGATGGCTCTGTTACCAAATCTGATACCATTCAGTTTTTTGTATCGGGAGGCGTAACAGTTGCGCCTTTGCCCGCAGGAGTAAAGGATGGAATTAATTATGATGCAAATAATACTTCTGCAACTCTTGTATTGTATGCACCGGGAAAAACAAGGGTATCGGTAATTGGAGAATTTCCGGGAAGTAACTGGATTGAGCAATCGCAATACCAAATGAATAAAACACCCGATGGAAATTACTGGTGGCTCCGGGTAAATGGCCTGGCGCCGGGCAATGAATATGCATTTCAATACCTGGTTGATGGTACCCTAAAAATCGCAGAACCTTATTGCGAAAAAATTCTTGACCCGAATAACGATCCCTTCATTCCCGAAAGTACTTATCCTTCTTTAAAACCTTATCCAACAGGGCTTACAACCGGTGTGGTAAGCGTACTTCAAACTGCTGCCCCCGCTTACAACTGGCAGGTAAATAATTTTCAAAAGCCCGATAAAAGAAACCTGGTTATTTATGAATTGCTTGTTCGGGATTTCGTTGCTAATCACGATTGGAAAACTTTGCGGGATACCCTTAATTATATTAAAAAGCTTGGTGTGAATGCGATAGAGATAATGCCGCTGAATGAATTTGAGGGCAATATCAGCTGGGGGTATAATCCCGATTTTTATTTTGCCCCTGATAAATATTACGGCCCCGCAAATACTTTGAAAGAATTTATTGACAGCGCTCATAAAAGAGGAATTGCTGTTTTGATGGATATTGCGCTCAACCATTCTTTTGCTACTGCTCCAATGGTGCAATTGTATTGGGATGCGGCTAACAACAGGCCTGCTGCAAACAATCCCTGGTTTAATCCTGTGCCGAAACATGCATTTAATGTCGGTTACGATATGAATCATGAAAGTCTTTCCACCCGTTATTTTGTAAGCAGGGTTGTAGACCATTGGCTAAATGATTATAAAGTTGACGGATTCCGTTTTGACCTTTCAAAAGGATTTACACAAACCCAAACCTGCGATAATACAGGAAATAATTGTGATGTAAACGCATGGTCGGCGTACGATGCAAGCCGGGTTGCCCTATGGAAAAGATATTACGATACTTTGCAGTTAAAATCCCCGGGCTCTTATTGCATATTGGAACACTTTGCCGTAAACCAGGAAGAAACCGAATTATCCAATTATGGAATGTTGCTTTGGGGAAATATGAATTATAATTATAACCAGGCATCCATGGGTTATTCTACCGATTGGAATTTTGAGCAGGGGTTATCAACAGTGCGCGGATGGACCAATCCTTATCTCGTTACATACATGGAAAGCCATGACGAAGAAAGACTAATGTATAAAAATATTCAGTTCGGCAATTCATCAGGTACTTATAATATTAAAGATACCGCTACTGCACTTCAGCGGCAGGGATTATGCGCCGCGTTTTTATTTACTATCCCAGGTCCTAAAATGTTCTGGCAATTTGGTGAGGAGGGATATGATTATTCAATTACATCATGTGAGCCCGGAAATACAATTCCGCAACCTTACCCACAACAAACCTGCCGCACGGATCCTAAACCTATAAGGTGGGATTATTTGCAACAGGCCAACAGAAAAGAATTAAACGACGTTTACAGTTCATTAATAAAGCTCCGTTTCAATAATTTATACAAGGGTCTTTTTATTTCTAATGCAGTACAACAGGATTTCACAGGAGCTTTTAAAACTTTAAAACTCAGCCAGGCAGGTGCCTCCATTGTTGTTATAGGAAATTTTGACGTGGTGCCACAGACAGGTTCTGTTACATTTCAGAGCAGCGGTACCTGGTATGATTATTTAAACGGAACGACCATTACAGCAACCGGAACCGCACAGTCATTTACTTTACAGGCGGGAGAATATCATGTATACCTGAATATGGACGCGGCTTTGCCTGTAACGCTGGTTAACTTTAGCGGAAACAATAGCGGAAACAATAATATATTATCCTGGACTGTCGCCAATGAACAGGGTTTAAATTATTACGAACTGCAGCGTAGCTACAACGGTCAGAATTTTTCCGGTATAAGCCAAATTGCCGCTACAGGAAAATCCAGCTATTCTTTTTCTGATAACATAACTTCGGGCACGTATCCAATATATTATTACCGGCTGAAATGCGAGGATAAAGATGGTAATTTTAAATACAGCGCAGTAATAAAAATAAGAATGCCGGCTAATGGAAAGTTTGCGGAAGTAAATCCTAATCCCTTTACAGGAAAGTTATTGGTAGCTATTGAATCGCCGTCGCAGGATAGAGCAACTTTAATAATAACTGACCTCAGCGGCAGGCAATTATTAAAACAAACCAGGGAATTATCTCCCGGTAATAACGAAGTTCAGATAAATGAAGCAGGAAACTTTTCAAAAGGCACGTACCTGCTCACTATTATTGAATCGCAACAAACACAAAGTATTAAAATAGTCAAAGGGAATTAAGAGAGGCAGTGGTCAATAGT
>JBDTZL010000043.1:0-60687 GCA_040005125.1 Ginsengibacter sp. | reverse complement strand
ATAAAAACAGGGTAACTGATTTAGGAGGGCAGGTAATAGGTAAGTATCAAAGCAAAGCCATGGAAGGCCAGCCTTTGGGAGTTTTTGTAGCGAGAGAATTTGCAGGTGCGGATCCGCAAAACGGGGACGCATTATATTATAAAAATACATTAAAGGGGGATGGAAGCCGGGACCGTGCAACTACAAACGAGTATAATGAGGCTACAGATGTAGTTATCGGGAATCCAAACCCTAAATTTATATATGGTTTCAGCAATACTGTTACTTATAAAGGGATAGACCTTGATATCTTATTGCAAGGTGTATCTGGTAACCAGATCTATAATGGAGGCGGACAGTATATGTCTTCCGGTGGCAGTAACGGATATGATAACCAAACAACAGATCAATTGAGTTATTGGAAAAAGCCCGGCGATATTACTAATGTCCCTGAACCCAGGTTATTTTATCCCAATGGTACTGATCCATCCAGCCGTTACGTATCCAATGGTTCTTATTTAAGAGTCAAGTCTGTTTCTTTAGGTTACAGCCTCCCCGCATCTTTAATTAAAAAAGCAGGGCTGGACAGGGTTCGGTTATATGTGAGGGCGCAAAATTTATTTACCATAACAAAATATAAGGGATGGGATCCTGAAGTAAGTGAAGATGATTATACAGATAATATAAACCAGGGAGTGGATTTTTATTCTGCCCCACAAATAAAAACGATTGTGTTTGGCTTTAACATTGGTTTATAATCGCTAACTATAAATATAATATGACAATGAAAAATATAATTAAATATATATTACTGTATTCAACTGCTCTTTTTGTTCTGGGCTGTAACAAAAAATTAGACACTATCCCAACAGCAAGCATTGACGCAGGAAGCGCTTTGACAACAAGCGTGGATGTAAAACTTGCGCTGGTTGGCGCTTATAAAGATTTTGGCACTGCAGATTTTTTTGGCGGAAGAATATTTTTGGAAGGTGACCTGATGGCTTACGGAAGTGAAATAAACTGGTCGGGCAGTTACCAGGAATTAACCCAGATTAATAACCACACCATCCCTGTTGATAATGCTTTTGTAGCCAATAACTGGCTGGCTGGCTATACGGCTATTAATGATGTAAACAATGTTTTGAGCGCCATCGATGTTGTTGACGCCGCCGAGAAAGACAAAGTAGAGGGAGAATCCAAATTTATAAGAGGCGCTTCGTATTTTGAGCTTGTGAAAAAATTTGCCAAAAGCTGGAATGATGGAGATCCATCAGCCAATCCGGGAGTTCCGCTTGTTTTAACGCCTACTCATTCAATAACCGAAGAAAGTAAAGTAAAAAGAAACACGGTAGCAGAAGTTTATGCCCAGGTAATAAAAGATTTGCAGGATGCAGAAGCAAAATTACCGCAAAGCAATGGCTTTTTTGCAACGCAGGCCGCAGCAGCTGCAATGCTCGCGAGGGTCTATTTACAACAAGGCGATTATGCTAATGCTGCCAAAGAAGCTGACAATGCCATAAGTACTACCGATGCAACGCTGGCGCCTGGCTACGCAGACGCTTTTGGGGTAACCTCTGATGAAGATATTTTCGCTATCCAGGTAACCACTGCTACAGGGACCCAGGGATTCAATGAATTTTATTCGGAATCAAACAGGGGCGACATTCAAATTATGGGTGCGCACCTGGGTTTGTATGACGCAGATGATGACCGTTTAAATTTATTCAGTCAGCCTGATCCTGATGTGTACACTTTAAAATTTGAAGAGATTTATGGAAATGTACATACAATAAGGCTGGCAGAAATGTATTTAGTAAGGGCTGAGGCAAACTTCAGGATAGGAACCAGTGTAGGAGATAAACCTGTAAATGATATTAATGTAATAAGGAACCGGGTTAAACTTCCATCTTTTACAGCCGCTGAATTAACGCTCGCTATAATTTTGAACGAACGCAGGCTTGAACTGGCTTTTGAGGGGTTTGCTTTAGATGATTTAAAAAGGTTGAAAGGCAGTTTAGCCAATCTTTTATGGAATTCACCAAAGCTGATCTTTCCGATACCCAAAAGAGAAATACTGGTTAATTCAAATCTTACACAAAATGAGGGATATTGAATATAATGTCTGCTGAATACTTTGTTGCAGAAAGCTTTCTTATTTGCATTCTTTTGTGCAGTGAGTTCTCACCTGCAGGAAATTGAAAACTTCATCCTTTTGAATGATATGATCTTACCAGGCATTAGCACGTCAGTGTAATGAATCTAAATTAAAATTATTGATAATAAGATTGTTGGGTTTGCCAGGTTTTGAATTCTCTGAAAGTCTTACCAAAATTTGGCATCGGGTTTCCTAAATATTTTTTGCATTTTTATAAAAATTCTTATCGCCCATTTTCATCGGGATTTGTATCCAGTGTTCCTTCACAAATCCCGATGGTATTTTTGAATACTATAAATAGATACTCCTCATGTACGCAATACATCTTAAATCAACATCCCAATTTTAAAATCGCCATTTCTACGTAAATTCGTGTACAATGGACACAATACTTGAGATACCAAAATATTCATTAAACGACGAGGAAGAAAAAAAAGAGATCCTGCGGCATTATCGTGCATTACTACGTGTATTAAAACCAAAATTAAAACCCGGCGATAAAGAATTGGTACGTTCTGCTTTTGAAATAGCAGTAGAAGCGCATAAGACCATGCGCCGCAAAAGTGGCGAGCCCTATATCCTGCACCCGTTGGCTGTAGCTATGATATGTGTTGAAGAAATAGGCCTTGGGGTACGGAGCACTATTTGCGCACTTCTGCATGATACCGTTGAAGACACCGACATCACTCTTGAAGATGTTCAAAGAGAATTTGGAAGTGAAATTGCAAAAATCGTTGACGGGCTCACAAAAATTTCCAACGTGCTTGATGCCAATACATCGCAGCAGGCAGAGAATTTTAAAAAGATCTTACTAACGCTCACTGATGATCCAAGGGTTATTTTAATTAAGCTCGCAGACAGGCTTCATAATATGCGCACACTCGACAGCATGAAGCGCGAAAAACAACTAAAAATTTCTTCTGAAACGGTTTATGTATACGCCCCGCTTGCACACAGGATGGGCCTGTACAATATAAAAACTGAAATGGAAGACCTGGCGATGAAATACATGGAGCCAGACAGCTACCGGTACATTGCCCAAAAACTGGATAATACAAAACGAGAACGTACCCGTTATATTAACGAATTTATAAAACCCGTAAAGGAAAAATTGCAACAGGCGCATTTTGATTTTGAAATTTATGGCCGGCCTAAAAGTATTCACTCCATCTGGAATAAAATGAAGAAAAAGGCCATTTCATTTGATGAAGTGTATGATCTTTTTGCCATTCGCGTTATTTTAAATTCACCGCCAGAAAAAGAAAAAGAAGATTGCTGGAAAGTTTACAGCATAGTAACTGATGAATACGTTCCCTCGCCGGAGCGCTTGCGTGACTGGCTGAGCAATCCTAAAAGTAATGGATATGAAGCCCTCCATACCACAGTGATGGGCGCCCAGGGTAAGTGGGTAGAGGTACAGATACGTACTAAACGCATGAATGATATTGCAGAAAAGGGCCTGGCTGCCCACTGGAAATATAAAGAAGGTACCAATGATGAGAACCGCTTTGATAAATGGTTTCACCAGATAAGGGATATGCTTGCGAACCAGGACACCAATTCAATAGACTTTCTTCAGGATTTTAAAGTGTCTTTTTTAGCCGAGGAAATTTATGTATATACACCCAAAGGTGATGTAAAAATGCTGCCGATCGGGGCTTCGGCACTTGATTTTGCTTTTGCAGTACATACTGCTGTTGGTGAAAAATGTATCGGTGCAAAAGTGAATCACAAGCTGGTTCCCATCGGGCACAAGCTTCGTAGCGGTGACCAGATAGAAATTATCACTTCAACAAAGCAAAAGCCCAGCAGTGAATGGCTCAAATTGGTTGTAACACCAAAAGCGAAATCCAAAATAAAAGATTCGCTAAAAGAAGAGAAGCGAAAAATTGCAGAGGAAGGAAAATATACCCTTCAAAAAAAGCTGGAGAATCTTGGAGCTGCAATGAATCAAACAAATCTTGAAGAGCTTACAAGCCATTACAAACTTCCATCGACACTTGATTTATTTTACGACATTGCCGTAAAAAAAATTGACCTCAAAGAACTCAATGACTTTAAAATACATGGAGATAAAATTTTAGCTCCAAAAGTCATTAAAATTCCTGTTGAAGAAAAGCATGATACAGAAAATAAAAATTATAATAAAAAAGATACAGAACTGATCATTTTCGGAGAAAGCAGCGACAGGATCATGTACACACTTGCCAATTGCTGTAAACCCATCCCGGGTGATGATGTGTTTGGATTTATAACCCAGGGCGAGGGCCTTAAAATTCACCGCACCAATTGCCCGAATGCCACGCGCCTCTTATCAAATTACGGGCACAGGGTTGTAAAAACAAAGTGGGTCAAAAACAAGGAAATTTCTTTTTTAACCGGTATCAAAATTATTGGAATGGATGATGTGGGCGTCATCAATAAAATAACCAACCTTATAAGCGGTGATTTAAAAATTAATATCAATGCACTCACCATCGAAGCAAAAGAAGGAATTTTTGAAGGTAATATAAGAGTATACGTTCATGACAAAGATGAACTCGAAGAACTCGTGATCCAGTTAAAAAATCTTCCGGGAATAGAAAGTGTTGACCGGTATGATACGGAGTGAGTTAACGAAGCTCACCAATGACTTATTGACCTTATGGCCTAATGACCTCTTCCTTACAACTACTCACCACTCACAATTTAAATTATCTTCGCGCCACAATGTACAAGCTGCTGCGTAATATTTTATTTTGGTTTGATGCAGAACAGGTTCATTATTTTTCGATGAATCTTTTAAAGCTTGTTTGTAAATTTTCCTTCATAAAAAATCTTATAAAAAAATTATACGGTCCAACCGGGAAGCGTCTTTCACGAAATTTTTTTGGGCTTACCTTTTCAAATCCTGTTGGCCTTGCTGCGGGCTTTGATAAGAATGCAAAATACCTGGATGAACTACGGATATTGGGGTTTGGTTTTGTTGAAATCGGAACGGTAACCCCATTACCCCAGGATGGAAATCCAAAGCCAAGATTGTTTCGTTTGCCAAAAGATAAAGCAATCATAAACCGTATGGGATTTAATAACAATGGCGCAACAATCGTTGCTGAAAGGTTACGAAGATTGAGAGAGACCAATTTCCCGGCGGAACAACCAGGCGTGCCTGCAGGGCAGGAAGTAAACAGGCTTATCATAGGGGGTAACATTGGCAAAAATAAAAACACACCAAATGAAGATGCCTGGAAAGATTATGAAACATGTTTTACTATTTTACATGAATGGGTAGATTATTTTGTAGTAAATGTAAGTTCCCCAAATACCCCCGGCCTGCGTGAGCTTCAGCAAAAAGATTCTTTAAAAAAAATCTGTACAAACCTGCAGCAATTGAATCATACAAAAAAAATTAAACGGCCATTACTGTTAAAAATTTCTCCGGATCTTTTACAAAATGAACTGGACGATATTATTGATCTTGCTGTGGAAATTAATTTGGATGGATTGGTTGTTACCAACACCACTCTTAGCCGTTGCAATTTAATTTCCACGGAACATGAAATCAGCAAAGCGGGTGCGGGCGGGCTAAGCGGAAGGCCACTCACCAATGAATCCACACGCATTACAAATTATATTTTTGAAAAGACCAACGGAACAATTCCCCTGGTAAGCAGCGGAGGGATTTTTACAGGTGATGACGCCAAAGTAAAATTTAAGGCCGGCGCCAGTCTTATACAGGTATGGACCGGCTTTATTTATGAGGGGCCATCTATCGTAAAAAAAATTTGTAGTTCTTTACAGTAAATTTATCCCTAAACAATCTATACGATGAGTTATTTGTTTACCAGCGAAAGCATCATTAGTTTTTTAATTCTTGTAATACTGGAAATAGTACTGGGAATAGATAATGTAATTTTTGTAAGTATCATTATTAACCGGCTTCCTGAAGAAAAACATAAAAAGGCAAGGCTCTTCTGGGTGATCCAGGGAATGATTGTGAGAAGCATTATGCTTTTGGGATTGGCATGGCTTCTCTCGCAAAAAGGGAAACCATTATTCACATTGTTTGGAAAGGGCTTTGACCTTGCAAGCCTTGTGATGCTTGCAGGAGGGGTTTTTCTCATTTATAAATCAGTCCGTGAAATTCATCAACAACTGGATGTGGAAGATCATGGTGCTCAAAAGGAAAATGTAAAAATTTTCAGCTTTACACAAGCTGTAATACAAATTATTTTGATAGATATGGTGTTTTCATTTGACAGTATTATCACAGCCGGTGGCACGGCAAAGCACGTGGAAATAATGATAGCAGCGGTGATTATAGCCCTCGCAATTATGTTCTTATTCAGTCCGAAAATCGCGGCTTTTATTCATAAACATCCTACATTTAAAATGCTGGCGCTTTCCTTTCTCGTTATGATCGGGCTTGGCCTCATTGCCGAAGGATGGGATTCTGAAAAAGTCGAAACTCTTCACCTGAAAAATTATATTTATTTCGGCATGGCATTTTCATTCCTGGTAGAACTGCTGAATATGAGAGTGAGAAAAAAACACGCAAAGGCCTCCTCACCCTCCAAAGGAGGAACATAAGAACCCGCCCTACAAATTGGAAATATCCAATTTACATCATACATCACACATTGTACATCGTACATTGCAATCACATTCCATATTGACTAACGAGCCAGATAAACGCAGCCATATTTGCAGCCCCAAGATTTAATTCGCGTTCGCTTACATTTTCAAATACATCTGTTGCGGCATGATGAATATCAAAATACCTTTGCGTATCAGGGCTCAGGCCCGCAAGAGCGGCGCCAATGTTTTTAAGAGGGCCGATATCAGAGCCGGCGCCTCCGCTTGTAAAATCATAAACACCATAAGGATAAAATAAATCTTTCCATCTCATTATTTTGTTACGTTGCGCATCTGTTACTTCAAGACTAAACCCACGCGGTGTAAATCCACCGGCATCGCTCTCAAGGGCGAAAATATGTTTTTCGTTTTTTGCTTTTGCTTCGGCAAGATATGCCCGGGAACCGCGGCCCCCATTTTCTTCATTTACAAATAATACGACGCGTATGGTTCGTTTGGGTTTTATTTCAAGGGCTTTCAATGTTCTTAAAACCTCCATACTTTGTACTACACCTGAACCATCATCATTGGCACCTTCGGCAAGATCCCAGCTATCCAGGTGACCGCCTACCGTAATAATTTCTTCCGGAAATTCACTACCATTGACCTGCCCAATTACATTATAGGCCGTAGTGTCGGGCAACATTTTACAATTTGTTTTAAACCATGCATGGGATACGCTTCTTTTCATCAATTTCCTGCTAAGGTATTCAGCATCATTTGTACTTATTGCTATAGCAGGTATTTTGGGGAAGGAATCATTGTAAACGGTTGTTCCGGTATGTGGAACGTCATTCAGGTTGATTGCCAATGTACGAACAATGGCACCAACAGCTCCGTATTTTGCTGCCATTGCCGGCCCTCTTGTTCGTGAAACCCCGCTTTCACCGTAAGCTATGAATGCATTGATATAAGTGGGATTCATTCTGAAATTAAAAAAAACAATTTTCCCCTTAATAATCGCTGAACCGAGATTGGCAAGCTCCGTCATGCTGCGTACTTCAATCACGGGAGCATCGATTCCATCAGTTCCTGTGCCAACAGAATTGCCGAGTGCTGTGAGATGAAGTGGAATTTTTTTTCCATCGGCCATCGTGATTTCTCCCTGTTCTTTGGCGCCCCTTACCCAATGAGGAACCATGCAGGCCTGCAAATAAACAGTATCAACACCAATCGTTTTCAACATTTCCCGGGTAAGCAATACTGCTTTGTAATGATTTAATGAACCTGATAGCCTTGGCCCTACCTGCCTGCACAACATCCTTAAATTCGTATAGGCCGTACCGTTAGTCATGGTTTCATCTACAATTTTCTTCACCAGCACAGAATCCCTGTTTTGTGAATAGCCTGCTGACGAAATACAAAAAAGCAAAAAAACAACTACATTTTTTTTCATAACCGCTCCTTAAAATTTTTAAATGAATTATCGTACTGTATGGCCGCCCACAACATATTATCTGCCGCCATTCCGGAATACTACAGACATTTTTCAATTATAAAATGACTATCCGCATCAAAAATCTTCTCCTTAAAATAGATTTTCACAAACATAAACAATCCATTGCTAAATCGCATTTGCACAGGGCACCTTTCAAATTGTTGCCGGTTGGTGGGGACACCAACCGGGTCGCTGTGCGCGGTGTCCAGCGCTCATAATCAGCGCGACCTTGCGACAATTTAAAAGCACCCTTTACACAGGCGGTGAACCATCTGCGTAAAAGAAATTGTAATTTGCTGAAAATTTAAAAAAAATACTTCCTTTTTGGCTGTATTTTTCAAGGCCCTGTTCAAAATAATTTCAATATGAATATAGGTATCGTTTGCTATCCAACTTTCGGCGGAAGCGGTGTTTTGGCAACAGAACTTGGAAAAGCGCTTGCAGATAAAGGTCACAACATTCATTTCATCACCTACCAGCAACCTGTAAGGCTGAGTGGCTTTAATGCAAATATTTTTTATCATGAAGTAAGGGTTCCCACTTATCCTTTATTCGACTACCCGCCTTATGAAACCGCCCTGGCCAGTACGATGGTAGATGTAATTATCAATAATAATGTTGAGCTCTTACATGTGCACTATGCAATACCTCATGCGTCTGCAGCATACATGGCCAAGCAGATACTCGCCAAAGAAGGCATACAAATTCCTGTAATTACAACATTGCATGGCACTGATATTACCTTAGTGGGAAAAGATAAAACCTATTCACCGGTAGTAACGTTTTCAATGAACGAAAGTGATGCCCTCACGGCTGTTTCTAATAACCTGCGTGATGAAACGTATAGAAATTTCAAGATCGAAAAAGAAATAGAAGTCATTTATAATTTTGTTGATGTAAAACGTTTCAACCGAAAACCAATTCTTGCTTTCAAACAGGTAATTGCCCCCAATGGTGAAAGGATCTTGTTGCATGCTTCCAATTTCAGAAAAGTAAAAAGAGTAGGTGATGTGGTGAAGGTATTTACAGAAGTAAATAAAGAAATACCATCAAAACTTTTGTTTGTGGGAGATGGCCCCGAAAGATCACATATAGAAGGGCTTTGCAGGGAGAGTGGAGCACACAATGACATACGGTTTCTTGGCCGACAGGAACAAATGGAAGATATATTGGCGATATCAGATTTGTTTTTATTGCCAAGCGAATATGAAAGCTTCGGGTTGGTAGCATTGGAGGCAATGGCGGCAGGGGTGCCTGTAATATCAACCAATGTAGGGGGGCTACCTGAAATAAATATAAATGGTGTCACCGGATTTCTTAGCGATGTGGGAGATATAGGTAATATGAGCAGGAACATTATTGATATTTTCCGGGACGGCAGTGCCTTTGAACAAATGAAGAAAAACTCAATTGGGCAGGCCCAAAAATTTGATATTGATACGATCGTACCGGAGTATGAAAAGCTTTATAAAAAAGTAACCGGGCTGGTTAATGCCTGAGCCCGCTTACGGCCTCCTGAGCCATTGTTCAGGATTTACCTGGCTGCTTTCCTTCATTAATATAAAATCAACCTGTCCCTGGCCTTCATCATTTGCACCCGCTTTCCCTATGGTTTGCCCTGTTTTTACATTGTCGCCCCGTTGCACACTCGCTGAGGCAAGATTGCTATACACCGTAAAATATTTTCCATGTTTTATAAACACGGCCTGTTTGTCTTCTATATAACTAACCAGTGTTACCTCACCATCAAAAACTGATTTAACCGACTCCCCGATCTTGACGCCAATTGTTACTCCCGGATTATCATAATCAATATTTCCGGGTAATTTATTTGGACCAAAGTGAGCTATAATATAACCGGATGCAGGCCATGGAAGTGAACCACGGTTTTTTTCAAAACTGGCGTTTAGTTCCTTATCTGCATCGGAAGTTACCAGCACACTTCCTGTTGATTTGGGCCTTACAGCTGGGGTTACTGTCTTAGCAGTAGCATTATTATTTGCAGTATTGTCTTTAGTATCAGCATTATTTTTTTTCAATTCTGCTAAGCGGGCTTTTTCTTTTTTTGCAGCCTCATTCCTGGCGATTTCAATCTCCCGCCTGATCATAGCGGTGATCATATTTTTCAACTTTGCATCCTGCTTTCTTTTTGCAGTTACCTGGGCAGTGAGTTCTTTTTGCTGGCTCTTCAGTTTATCAACGATCACTTTTTTTTCCTGCTGTTGCCTTTCAAGCTGTGTCATTTCTTTATCCTGTTCCTGCAACACAATATTTTTTCTTTGTTTGGTTCCCGACAAAATCTGGATCCGGTCTTCCAGCATATCCTGGGTGCGTAAAATATTTTCAGCCTGCATTTCCCTGTAGCTGCGATACGATTTTAAATAAGCAACCCGCTTAATAGCATCATTAAAGCTGGATGCCGAAAAAATAAAATTGAGGTAATCATAATTACTGCGGTTCTTATATGCATAGATCATACTGTTTGCATACTCCTTTTTGAGAGTATCTAAAATGCGGGCCATTTTATTAACTTCCTTTTGTGCAGAAAAAATGTTGTTATTGAGATTTTTTATTTCGCCGCTGATGTTATCAATAATATTTCCCTGCAGGTCCATTTTTCTATTGATGAGCGAGAGCTGCCCTATATTTACTTTGGCAGTTTTTCTTGTTTCGTTTAAAGTTTTTTCGGTTTCGGCTATTTCTTTTTTTAGTTGCTCCCGTTGTTTTTGCAATTCATCTTTATCCTCAGGTTGTTGTGCAGATACACTTAAAAAAAGGAAAAGGAAAAATAATGCAGTTACAAGGGTCTTTTGCATACGCCTAAGTTTTTTGTGTAAGATTAAAAAGTGTACATCTATGCAGAAAGCACTAAAATTAAAGTAACGGCTATTTTGTTTTATAATTTTTGGGACGGCTGAAAGGGAATGATAATTCCTTGTTAAAGTCATATTGTTTAAATGAGAGGCTCACGTCTACTTTTGTTTTTTCTGCCACGGTTATTTCACGATACGTTGCGAAAGAAACTCCATTATTTTTTTCGTATTCGCTATAGGTAAGATCGGCGGTGCGATTCTGGCTAATATCAATATCATCCAGCTTGCTTCTTTCTATAAGATCATTATCGTCTGTAACCGTAAGAAGATTCTTGAAAAATTTTCCTACTGTCCCTATTAAAACATGATTTTCTGTTTGCCTGAAAGCAACAATGCTGTCGCCTAAATAAATCGGGTTGCCAATAATTAAATCCTGGAGAGTAGAAAAATTTAAAGGGATCTGCGCAATGTCTGTAATATAGCTGAATGGATGGTTTTCAATTTTCTTATTCAGCTTGTTAACAACAATAATACTGTCTTTGGTAATGAGAATTCTAAAGGCCTCAATGCTGAGGAAGGTAGCGTTTATAGAAATCCACAGAACACTATCTTTATACAATCTTATAAAGGCATTAAAGTCTGGCTGTTTTCCATTCTTATCTTCATATTGCACTTTTATTTTTGCAGAGAATGTGGTAAAATTGATCCTGTTTTTTTGAATTGATTTTAAAATATTGGCAGCCCCTTTTAAAGAATCGGTGGGGGTTACCGCCGCGTTTATCAATATATTGGTATCCCTTCTGTTAATTGCCGTTTGCAATTTTTTAGTTGAACGGCAACCGGCAGCTGCATATAGTAACACAATCCCAAAAGCGATCCTGATCATATATTTCATCATTCCAAGTTCTTTTAAAATCAAATTGTTCCTGTATGTCCAAAGCCTCCGTCGCCTCTTAAAGATTCCTGTAATTGTTGAACGGGCTGCAACAATGCTTTTTCCACTTTCGATATAACGACCTGGGCTATACGCTCTCCATTATTAATAACCTGTTCCTGGCCGGATAAATTTATCAAAATAACTTTCAGCTCCCCCCTGTAATCACTGTCAATAGTTCCGGGAGAATTTAAGCAGGTAATACCATGTTTCATGGCCAGCCCGCTTCGCGGCCTCATTTGAGCCTCATAGCCCAGGGGTATTTCAAAATAAAGTCCGGTGGGGATCATGGCTCTTTCCAAAGGTTGCAATACAACGGGTATTGGCAGGCTGGCTCTTATATCCATTCCTGCAGAACCACTGGTTGCATATTCAGGTAAATTATTTCCTGATGTATTAATGATCTTTATTACCACATCATGCATTGCGGCAAAGATAGGAATGCATTCAGCACTTAAAAAAATAAAGTTCAATTAATTATTAAACGATATAAGCAACACAGTTGCATACGCAGCTACACCCTCTTCGCGGCCTACAAAGCCCATCTTTTCTGATGTGGTTGCTTTAATAGAAACAGCGTTCTCCTCTACAGATAGAATTTCTGCAATTACCTGCTGCATTTGAGGAATGTATGGTTTTACTTTTGGTTCTTCAAGACAAACTGTTGAATCAATGTTTTCAACTCTATAGCCCGCTTCTGAAATAAGCCGGGATGTTTTTTGCAGGAGTATTTTACTGTCAATATTTTTAAATTCATCTGAGGTATCGGGAAAATGAAAACCAATATCTCCCAGGCATGCCGCACCAAGCAGCGCGTCGCATATTGCATGAAGCAATACATCGGCATCACTATGGCCAAGCGCTCCTTTTATATGAGAAAGCCGCACACCTCCGATCCAGAATTCTCTTCCTGTAACCAATTGGTGAAAATCAATTCCAAACCCTATTCTAAATGCCATGATCTGTTGTTGAAATATTTTGCTATTGAAGTTTTACATTCCTGCATGTCGGGCAGACAGGTTGACAAATATAATATGAATCCGGATGATGGTTCTTTGTGAACCTAAAATCTCTTAGAAGCTATTTAAAAATGAAATTCTATTTTTAAACAGCATCCTGGGAATAAAATTAATAAAGGCCGGCATGTGATACAGCTCAAAAAAAAACGCCTCACAACGGAAGCGCCTGTAATTTTTGTTTTGCAAAAGTAATTATTGTGTCGTTGTAGTACCACCTACAGCAGTTTCTTTATCAAGGTTGAAGATAAGACTGAAACGCAAAGTATTCGACAACGGGTTTCGGTTAATACCATTTCCTGAAGGAATGAGGTAAGAGAAATTCAAGCCAAACATATTGTAGTTCAATCCTGCGCCAAGAGTAAAGTATTTACGATCACCCTTTGTTGGATTCTCATAAAAATATCCTGCCCTGAAAGCGAACTGATCATTGTAAGAATACTCTGCACCAACTGATACCTGGAACTCCCGGATTTCTTCTTTAAAGCCGCCGGGCGCATCGCTAAATGAACTGAACCAGCTACTCACCACACCTTTGCTGTGATAATTTACCAAACCCTGGGTATCGCCAACGGCAGGAGGAGTAGGAACCAAAAGCTTGTTAATATCCAATCCGAAGGTTACTTTATTACTTTCATCAACCGATTTCACATACGCAACTCCCAGTCCAAGGTTTGCCGGTATGAAATCTTTTTCCGATGCATCATTGGTATAAGAGATCTTTGCGCCAAGGTTAGAAAGGGTTACACCCCAGTTTAAACCAGAACCGGTACTGCTTCCTGCGGTGCCATCATGAAAAATAGTAAGATCACCCGCAACGGAGTTCCCGGTTTTATAGGTTGAGCCGCTGGCAGACTGGCCGCTGGCTAAATTTGAATTAATATACCTGAGAGCTATTCCCAAACCAAGTTTATCAGAAAGCTTAAGGGAATAGCCGACATCAAAAGCAAATTCTCTTGGCCTGTATGTCTGGAGATCATTGCCCAAATTATCAGTAAACTGTATATTACCAAGACTAAAATATCGCAGAGAAGCCGAGATACCCTGCCGCTCATCTAATTTATAATAACCGGCCAGCGAAGCAAGATAAACATCGTTAAGATCAAGACCTTTCAACCATGGAGTATAGGTTATGGCAATTGCCGATTTACTTACCGCAAATGGAATTTTTGCCTGGTTCCAGAAAGATGAATTTGCATCGGGAATAGTCGCTATGCCAACGTCTCCCATACCGCCTGAACGGGCATCGGGCGAAATTCTTAAAAAGGGGACAGCCGTTGTAACAACATTAATTGGGTTTGTACTGCTTTGTGCGTTAACGACAAATACACTACCTGCCAGCATCACTAATGCCGTTAATCTCAAAGTTGCTTGTTTCATGTGTAATTTTTGCTTGGTTAGGTAGAGCTGGGCCTTATAAATAATCAGTTTTTGGATTTGTAAAAATAAATTTTTTATTGAAACGGGCAACTAAAATATGAAATCTGTCCTATTTATAAAAACTTCACCTTCTTCTCAAATAAGAGATCCTGGCGCAACCGGAGAATTATAATCTCTTCTTTATTAAAATTCCATGAATACGGGTTTTCAAACATTTTTTTCAAATCCATCTCTATTTCACATCAACGGATTAACAGTATTTTTATTGCATTAAAAAGCGTGTAGTTCTACATCAATAAGTCATAAATACAGGTTATAAATAGCACAAAGAATACAAAATGCGAATATATGTAAACATTGATCAGGGTTGCACTTGTGAAAGGTTTGCAAAAGTATTACAATGCGTTGGAGAATTGGTTTTATTCATAAATTTACAATCAAATAAAGTATTATATTCGCAGTTACAACGGTATCCCTAACACAATAAAGAAAGAAAACTTTCCGTTAATTAATCTGCAAAACGAATGCCCATGCTAAAATCAATTTCTGCCGGAAAATTATGCCTTATTATACTGGCGGCAGCTTTTACATTTACTTCCTGTCATCCGAAGAAAGCAAAATCTTCTGTGACAGGGTGGAATTACGATGATAAGAACTATGGCAATTTCCATGTGCTTAAATCTAAAGAACAGAAAGCCGGACCGGGCCTGGTTTTTATACAGGGTGGTACATTTGTTATGGGCGCCAAAGAGGAAGATGTAATGGGAGACTGGAATAACATACCACGCAGGGTAAGTGTGAATTCATTTTATATTGATGAAACAGAAGTTGCGAACGTACATTACCGTGAATATCTCTATTGGGTGGGCAACACATTTGATAATGATACTGCTATAATGAGAATGTCTTTGCCGGATACTTTAGTTTGGCGAAGCGAACTTGCATACAATGAACCTTACGTGGAATATTATTTCCGTTATCCGGCATATAATTATTACCCTGTTGTAGGTGTAACATGGGAACAGGCCCATGATTTTTGTGTGTGGAGGAGTGACAGGGTAAATGAAAAAATATTAATTGATAAAGGTTATTTAAACAAAAAAGCGCCATTAGCCGCAATGAAGGGCGGACAAGGTGAGCAAACTTTCAATACAGATACTTATGTGATGAACCCTGATATGATCAATAACAAAACCGCTCCAAAAAAGGGTGGGTTGAAAGACGTAAGTGGAAGGGCAAGAAAAGTTATCACCTTTGAAGATGGCCTCTTATTGCCTGGTTACCGTTTGCCAACCGAAGCAGAATGGGAATATGCAGCTTATGGTATTATTGCACAAAATCCGCATATCCGCACCAAAGAAAAAAATCATGGCGAAGAGGTTCTTTCAAACCAGCAGGTATACTCATGGAGCAAGAATGTAAATGGACTGCGCGATAACCGCCGGGGAAGCTGGCAGGGTCAATTCCTGGCCAACTTTAAAAGAGGGAATGGTGATGTAATGGGTGTTGCAGGCGGGTTGAATGATCGCGCTGCCATACCGGGCCCAATTAAGTCTTTTTATCCAAATGGCTACGGATTGTATAATATGAGTGGAAATGTGAGCGAATGGGTAGGAGATGTTTATCGTCCCCAAACACCACTTGACGAAAATGATGTAAACCCTTACCGCGGTAATAAATTTTCTAAATTTTACAAGAATGCCCAGGGTGATTATGAAAGAGATACAATGGGACATTTGAAAAAAGTGGTGGTTTCTGATTCCGAAACTGTCAATCGCCGTAATTATCATAAAGGTGATGTGATTAACTTCCTCGATGGCGACTCTATTTCAAATGTTACCTATGGCTATGGCATCACTTCACTCATAAGCGATAAATCAAGAGTAATCAAGGGCGGAAGCTGGAACGATATGCCTTATTGGTTATCTCCTGGCGCAAGACGTTACCTTGAGCAGGACCAGGCAAGCAGCACTGTAGGATTCAGGTGTGCTATGACCAGGCTTGGCAGCCCTGAGGGCAACGGATTTAAAGAAGGAAATATTTTTGGAAGGCGCAAGCAAAACAAAAAGAAAACTTAGCTAACAAAACTTTTTATATAAATTGAAACCTCTTATTGTAAATGAGAGGTTTTTTATTTTAAGCCTGAAAGAGGCCTAATGTTATGTTACGAATGGAGAGACTTAAAATGGTTACACGAATTTCTTGCACTAATTACACGAATTAAGAGAAAATTCTTTCTTCATTCGTGTAATTCGTGTTTTAGAATTCGTGTTATGAAGAATGCGCCGCAATACAGCTGACACGACACTAATACTAAATTTATAAAAATGCGTATTGAAGAAATTTATGAAATTTTCCTGCAATATCCTTCGATACAAACTGATTCACGAATGCTACAGAAAAACGATCTGTTCTTTGCGTTGAAGGGCGACAGTTTTAACGGAAATCTTTTCGCAGAACAGGCTATTAAAAAGGGAGCAGCGTTTGTATTTGTTGATGAAAAAATTCCCTTTACCGATGAACGTATCATACAAACGGATGATGTGCTGAAAACCTTACAGGACCTGGCAAAATTTCACAGGCAGCAATTTAATAATCTTCCTGGCCGGAAAACTCAGGTTCCATTTATCGCTGTTACCGGAAGCAATGGAAAAACTACCACAAAGGAACTATTGCATGAAGTGTTGTCTTCAACCTATAAAACTTATACCACACAGGGAAATTTAAACAACCACATTGGTATACCAATTACCATTTTAAAAGTAAAGCCCGATGCGGAGATGGCTGTAATTGAGATGGGCGCCAATCATCTTAAAGAAATTGCAGGATATTGCGAATATGCAATGCCTACACATGGGCTTATAACCAATATTGGGAAGGCACATCTGGAAGGATTTGGTGGCATGGAAAATGTAAAAAAAGGAAAGGGCGAGCTGTTTGATTACCTGCGGGATCATGGCGGAACTACGTTTGTAAATGCAGATGACAATGCTGTTGTTGAATTGAGCAATGGTATAGGCGAGGTTGTATTTTATGGAAATAAGGGTAATGGGGTACTGGGTACAATAACCAGGAGTGATCCTTTTCTTGAAGTACATATCGACGCGCCGGGATCATTGGACATAAAAACCAATTTAGTAGGCGCTTATAATTCTCCGAATGTATTAGCCGCTGTTTGTATCGGCAGGTATTTTAAAGTTGATGACGAAAGAATACAAAAAGCAATAGAAAATTATAACCCATCTAACAGCCGTTCGCAACTAATAAAACAAAACAGCAATACAATAATATTAGATGCGTATAATGCCAATCCTTCAAGCATGAAGGCCGCCATTGAAAATTTTGCCGCCATGGAAGGCGATAAAAAAATTTTATTGCTGGGCGCCATGATGGAGCTCGGCCGGGAAAGTACGCAGGAGCATGCTGCTGTTATCTCAATTATTGATAACTACAAATGGGAAGCTGTGGTGCTTGTAGGCGAAAGTTTCGGGAACTTAAAGCATAAGTATATTAATTACGATACTGCTTTGCAGGCAAAGGAATGGCTTGAGCAACAGCACTTCGAAAACGCCCAAATACTCATTAAGGGTTCGCGTATCATGCAAATGGAAAAAGTTCTTGAATGATGTTGTAGATTTGCAATCTTTTTTGGAGACTTGTCCGAGTGGTTGAAGGAGCACGCCTGGAAAGTGTGTATACGGGAAACTGTATCAAGGGTTCGAATCCCTTAGTCTCCGCTGGAATCAATATCAAAACTAGCTAAAAGTCTGCAAACACTGTGTTTTCAGGCTTTTATATTTTTGGGAGGTTTATCAAATTATTCATTAAATATCAAAAAAAGGTGAGTAATTCGGTGAGTAGGTCTTCCTGAAATTGCTACTCGACGAATTTGATGTAACTCATTATACATCAACATTTGCACGCCATGTACATCTTGTTCAGCCTGGTCTGCAACGCTAATTTTGCTTAACTTTTTAAATGATTTAAATCCTGACAACGAATTTTAGCATGCTTTTCTACATGAAAAAGCGAAAGAATTACAAGGCAGGCCCTGCTTCGATTTAGCAATCTGTCTGTTAATCAGAAGGCCTCAGGTTCAAGTCCTGAAGGGGAGCAGGATGGTAAAGGGTTTCAGACGATTTAAGTTTGGAACCTTTTTTCATTTTGCGCCCCCTTTGCGTCATATTTTATCTATCCAACTAACGGGAATAAAATGCCAATTCCAAAGATGAAGCATAAAAGCTTTCGGTTACAATTTATCCTTTCATTGTCTGTTCTCAGGTTTGCACACAAATTATATTTCGAAATAAGAATTCCCTTTCAGACATTTGGATTATATTAGTAACCATTTAAAGACCGGGCAACGCTTAGCAAAATACATTTTAACTTTTATGGTAGTACCCACCAAAACTGCATTAATAGCACTCACAGGAATAATTTCGTTAATCCTGGTTACATTCCAGTCCTGCAAAAAAATAACAGACCATAATGTTGGCCCGGCATCATCATCGGATACTTTGAAAATTCCTGATTTAAAAACGAAGGTTACCGCTTCCATTTCAGGGTTTATTGCTGATCACGATGGCATACCGGTCAATGGCGCGATGGTAAGCGCAGGAGGCAGTACCGCACTAACGGATCAATTTGGATATTTTGAAATAAATAACGCTTCGGTTGTTCAGGAAGCTGCTGTAGTTACAGTTGTGAAACCGGGATATTATACCGGAACCCAAACTTTCATTGCGATATCTCATCAGGATGAATTTTTCAGGATGACTTTGATACCTTTAGCATCCTATAATTCGGGGACAATTGATGCTTCACAGGGTGGTACTTTTTCCTCATGGGACGGGGGGTGGACATTTTCTGTAACTATTCCTGCCAATGGTGTTGTCAAGGCTGCCAACAATACTCCTTACAACGGTTTGATATACCTGAATGCAGTTTGGGTATGGCCCATGGACTTTGATTTTCGGTATGAGGGGCCGGGAGATTTACGAGGATTGGATACCTCAGGGTTCATCAGGTTATTATCGATCCATGCAATAGAATTCGTACAATTAAAAGGCGCTGCGGGAGAAGAGTTGAAGCTTACACCAGGAAAGAGTGCAACTGTCACGCTCCAGCTTTCATCCGGATCTTCCGCGAGTGAACCCCCTGCTATCCCCCTATGGTCCTTTGACAATACCAGTGGACTCTGGCACGAAGAAGGAATTGCCACAAAAACAGGCGCCGCCTATACCGGTGAAACCAAAGATCTTTCCTCAATATGCGTCGGACTGCCAATGAATTTTGTTCACTTTAAAGGTAAGATAACGGACCAATCAGGAAAGGCCGTTCCCTATGCAGTTGTGAACATTCTATCCGTGCCAGGCTCGCTCAACGTCATTCCGGCTTTTTCAGATTCGGCTGGACTTTTTTCAGGGATTGCACCAGCTAATACACCGTTACAGTTGCAAATTTCCGGGCTGCCCGGAACCGGTTCTCCTGTATTAACCCCAGAGGTTCCAGCTTCGCAATCAGACATCTCACTGGGCACTCTCGTGGTCCCTTCCCAAAACCTGGTAACTGTTACAGGCTCTATTACTGACTGCAGCGGCCATCCCGTAAATGACGGAGATATTATCCTGAAAGGAGACACATTCAGGCCGGGTGGTTACTACCATTATGGAACGTCCGGTACGGGAGCCTTCGCATTTAATCTTATTTATGTAAAAACCAACCAAACCTCGGACTCCATAAGCGTTTTATCAGAACAAAAGTCAACCGGGGAACTAGGGAATGCATTGGTGATGATCCCAAATCCGGGAATCAATAATTTAGGGAAACTCAGCACATGCGGCAGCTCGCGCAATGTTGAGTTTTCGTGTACGGTGGTGTCGGGATCAGGTGTTCACCTGCAAAATGTTTGGACAGGCGTAACCAATTTTTCCAGTCCGTCAGATACCCTTTGGTTCCTGACCGATTCCAGCGGAAATGTTCATGGAAATTTATCCGAGAACAGCAGCTTTATCATAAACATTGCCGCTTCCCAAAATTGTGGCAATACACTTTACTCAAAGACTTTTTCCACCGGCATGTCAAATTTATCACTGGGAAATATTGTTGTTACGGGGCTGGCGATAGCCAACGTAACCGGGACGGTCCTGGATTGCAATGGTTTGGCAGTTGCCAGCGGGTATCTGTTGGTAGATAAGGATGCTTACCGACTGAATATTCCCCTGAGCAATACGGGCACCTTCGCTTTTAACACCAATGTTTGTAACGCGACAACCAGTGATCCTATAAGCATAATTCCGGTAAATGGAACAACCGGGCAGGCGGGCAAGCCATTGATGATTTCTATAAATGAAGGGAATAATACAGAAAGTGCATTGCGGGCATGTGTAACGGCTGATTTAACGCAGCAATATATCAATTATAGCATTGACGGCTCGAATTATTCCTACTCTTCACCGGCGAATATCATTTCTCAATCGTCTGACTTTAATACCCATTTTACCTATATTGGAGCATCCGTCCAGCCTTCTACAGAGGATGTATTCATTTCCTTTTATAATAATGGAATAGGTGTAGGGAGTTCAAATTATTTAGATGAATTCCTTTGCCCCCAACTGCAATGGAGCATTGTTCCGCCTATATATGTTTCAATTACCGAATATGGTCCGGTGGGAGGTTACCTTTCAGGATATTTTGCAGGTAAGGTCGAAAAATCATCGACAGATACCACCGCGCATGATGTTATTTGCAACTTCAGAGTAAAAAGATACCAGTAAATAACCGTTTCAATTTTCTCAAAATCGTTGGCAGAAACACTTCGAAAAAAAGTCTTGCCTTCATAGTGCTCCTGTTGGTATGATATTTTAAGGGCATTGCGTGATATAGTGTTCGGCGCCAATAACTATCACACATGATTTTCCGGAATACGCTTTCTTTATCTCATTTTTAAAACTATCCAAATAATTATCGCTGGTTAGAATGCTGTGTGACCCAAACCTTGTTTGATAAATTCTGTACTAACACTCGCTTTTTTTTATATTTTGAAAAAGTATATCTGCTAATCGGAAGGTCTCTGGTTCAAGTGCGGAATGGGGGCTAAACGGGGTTTTTTGAAATCCCCAAATTCGTAAAACACGTTCAAACCCACGTTAGACCATTAAAATTTCGGATTACTTGTAGAGCAACGACTAAAGCTCATAAACAAACTACTTATTTTCTTAACCAACCAATAGCTTAGCTTTAATGACGAAACCTTTGACCGTGTCATAGTCTTCGATAACTCCAACTGAACGATCTGCATTATAGGTAGAACTCGTAAAATGTATAATTGTCGTTTTACCTTTCTTCTTTTCTGAGACCTGAATAAATGTAATTTCTTCGAGGTTTAATAAAATTTTTTTGGAATGTTGACTCTCAGTCAATTCAATAAAGCTTGCCATATTTTTCAGTTTTTAGATTATTTCTTTTTTGTTTATCCTTCTTAGGCTGTATCAGCGTCTTAGGATTCCCCTTTACAGATGCCGCCATAATATTATGGCCACCTGGAAGCCCGCTAAGCGCAGCTACCTGTTCCAAAGGAAGTGGTAGCAAGCCGCCATATTTCCCGCTCGGGTGATTGGCTTACAAAACAATTCGGATGAATTCCGGGTTTTCAATTTCTGCAATATCCGGCTTTTTCGTCGGCGGTAACAAAAAATGCATAGCCTTCAAACAAAATGTAGGAGAAATAGCAACGATCGTATTAGTCTTAACTGTATGAAATGTCCATGTATAAATCTTCTAAGAATGAATACAGCAAAAAGAAACCACAAATAAAATATCTGGTTCAGCAAATGCTGCTTCCATGTTCATATCTTGATTAGCGACTTAGATTTTGAACCGGCATTTCATAATTGAAACATTATTGAGCATCCCACCAGATCCTGTCGGTAAGTTTTGCAGACTGTTGAGGTTGTGGGTTTGTTAATATTTCACTTTCCGGATATAGTAGCCTGCGTGGTATTTCAGATAGGGCACCATCTACTTTTTTTAACTCCGGATATGTGGTGCGCCGCCAATCATTAAAGGTTTCAAAATTAAACAAATTGGCGATTGCTTTTTCTTCCATGATACGCTTTAGAGCATTGTCAGCAGTTAACATCCTTGTATTTACAAACGCCATGGCAGCAGGTGAGGTGGGATCTATTCCAAGTTTTGACAAATTTGATTTAATTGCATTGAGATATATGGACTGAGCTTCCGTAAAACCTGATTTCCGGTAAATGGCTTCGGCTTTTATAAACAAAGTCTCAGAATAGGTGAAAAGATAATTTGATGAGGCCGTCCCGGTATAAAAATCATTAGGATACGAATAGTTGGCAAGTTCATCTATTGCCGCACCAATTCTCCTGCCGTTATACAGGCCGGTATTGTCTGCCGGTTTGACAATTACCGGCAACCGCGGATCATTTCTTCCTTTCAGCGTATCAACCAGTGTTTGATTGAGTACATAAGTGGTAACCGGCGAAAATGTGAGGTTCCATATATTTTCAGATCCCGTACTTCCCGTGTAAATAAATTTTAAATCATCTTCATTGGCAGTCATCCCGTTTTGCAATGCGATAAGAGCGCTGTCACACTGTGTTGCAGCGTTATAGCCTGGCGCTTTAGTAAGGTGAATAAAATAGCGGGCCTTCAACGACCAGGCAGCTTTTCGCCACTTCTGCATATCACCGTTATAAAAGTAATCATCGCCGGCCGGGTTGGCTCCGCTGTTCTTATCAATATCTGCAACACCGGCGGAAAGCAATGAGTGTATTGTTTTATAAATTTCTTCCTGGTTATCATAAGGAACCAGGAAATTTGTTTTGTCAAATGCTTTTGAATAGGGAATATCACCCCAGTAATCCGTAGCCGTTCCCAAAGTATACGCGGTTAAAATTTTAGCTATGGCAGAATAATTCCATCTCTCATCCGCCTCCGCTTTCTCATTTAAAATTTTTAAATTGTTGAGACACACAACGTAGAAATTAGACCAGTCGCCATCAAAATCTACGTTAAAGGATTGATAACTCCATATCCCCGGGTTTGTTTGATTGGGAGCTATATTTTGTAAATAATTTTGAATGTTGATACTGGCATTGCCACCCTGTACATTGTCAGACACATTTTGTTCAATCGGAGCTAAGAGCAAAGCTTCCTGCACATTTGTGGGATTATTGGGGTCTTTATTAACGTCCAGAAATTTTTTGCAACCGGCAGTTAACAAAAAAAACATAACCATTATAACGACGAGTGAATTTTTCATTATGTATGTTATTAATCGATTAAAAACTAAATTTCAATGATACATTGAAAGAACGGGAAGTGGGGGTTGAAAATGCGTAAATGCTTTGAGCTCCGTTGCTGCTTCCATAAGAACTTACCTCAGGATCTGCGCCGGTAAAATGCGGACTATATATCCAAAGATTTCTGCCAGTTAAATTTATAGAAGCGGCCTTGAAGGGAGTCTTTGCAAGCGCTGAAGGCTTTACGTTATAGGCGAGCGTAACATTACGCAATTTGATATAAGTTCCATTCTGGATAGTAGATTCATATTGCCTGCTTTGCCAATATGTTTGTGGATCTACAGCTACGGTATTAGGCTTACCATCGGTTTCCCTGATTCCAGGTATTACAAATGGAACGCGGTTTTCTGTAGCTTTCGAACTTCCATAAAAAAAGCCATAGCTATCAACATCATTTTGTACATCGCCACCTTCTTTCATATCGAAAAAGAAGGCGAGTGAGAACTGTTTGTAGCTAAGCGTATTTTCAAGTCCGGCCAACCAGTCGGGCGTAGCATTACCAACGATACCCTGGTCGCCTACAACAGGCAATCCGCTGGTATCGATTAACAATTGCCCACCTGTTGTGCGTTTATACTTTGTTCCGTAAAAAACGTTGTATGGCTCACCCACAATAATTCTTCCCAATTGATTTATGCCAGGGTACAAAGCCAGGACTTTGTTCCTGATTTTGGTGAAATTGAAGGTCAGGTTCCAGCTAAAGTCTTTTGTTTTTACAGGAATGGCGCTAACCAACAATTCCACGCCTTTGTTCTCAATACTAGCTGAATTGACGGTGGTACCACTAAAGCCGGTTGCGTTGGAGATGCTTACTCCCGGTATAATGCCATTATGTGATTTGCGGTAAAAGTAAGATCCCTCAAAACTTATCCTGTCATGCAAAAAGCGCAATTCAAGTCCTGCTTCGTATTCGTCCAGGCGTTCATTTTTAAGATTCGGATTGCCCAGCGTGGGGCTTAGCAAAAAACCGGGTTGACCCTGGTAAGGATACAAAAAGAAACCGGCATTAGTATTTCTACCCGCCTGCAAATAGGGAGTACCTAATGAATAAGGAGACACGCCATCATTACCCACAGTTGCCGCTGAAAATCTCAGTTTGCCAAAACTAAGTGTATTCCTGAGGTTACCTTTCAGCAATTCAGAAAAGATAAAACTGGCTGCAGCTGAGCCATAGGGATAAAAATTATTGTTTCCGGAAAGCACGGAGCTTCCATCATATCTGCCGGTAAGAGAAAGATCAAGCAACCGGTTATATTCGATATTTGCCTGTGCATAAAAGCCAACTTTTCTTGACAGGGAATGACCTTCTGAAGAGGTTATGGTGGCTCCCGCAGAAGTATTATAAAACTCGTTGATAGTTAAACCGTTGCCGGTAAGATTAACCCCCTGAGAATAGGTTGAAAGGATGTTATTACCCAGCAGGAGATTTACATTGAACCGCCCAAATGCTTTTGATGCATTAATAATAATATCGTTGTTGAACTGCCGGAAAATCGTATTATTATCTACCACTTTGCCGTTAAGCCCAATGGCGGGCTGAGGATTTTCATGGTACTTATTTTGTTCAGTGTACATATCTGCGCCGATCCTTTCAGTAATGGTTAACCAGTTGGCCGGAGAAATATTTACAGTATACACCGGCAAAAACCTGTTAACTATTACGTTATTTTTTATGTTATCCAGCGTCCATAACGGGGCGTTTCTTGAGAAGCGATATAAACGCATAGTGCCATTAGAATCCAATACCGGATAAGGATTCCACGAAACCGGCTGATCGTATACAACAAACAAAGGCCCGTTACTTGCCCCTTCAGGTAAACGATCCTGCGTTGAGTTACTATACCCAAGCTGAAAAGTGGTATTTACATAATTACCAAGTTTAGCATTGTATTTTGCAAAAAAAGAATGGCGCTTAAAATCATTACCCGGCATTATACTTTTCTGGTCGAAGTAGGAATAGCTAATGAAATAGTTCGAATTAATATTTCCCCCGGAAGCCGATATGGTGGAATTGGATGTAATCCCTGTTCTAAAAAAGTCGTAAGGATTGTACTTTGGCGCCAGCTTACCATTAATTTTTAAAGTATCCATACGCGGCCCCCATGAGGCGCTTGTTTTCTGATCATCCCCGTTGGCAAAAACACCGCCATTACCCTGGGCGTAAGTTGTTTGTCTTTCCGGAAGCAGTGGCTTTTCAAAAGACAGATCAGAAGAAGCAGTGAAAACAGGCTTTTTGTCGGTTGTGCCGCTTTTTGTTGTTATGAGAACTACTCCCCGCGCACCTGAAGAGCCATATAGTGCAGTAGCGGCTGCGCCCTTGAGAACGTTGATAGATTCGATAGTGGCCGGGTCAATATCCACAACGCGATTGCTTCCCGAACCTGCAGCGTTTCCGGCCGCCGTACCCGTTTCATCATTATTTATGGGAATGCCATCCACTACAAAAAGGGCCTGGTTATCTCCTGTAGCTGAACTATTTCCCCGTATAACGATACGTGATGAAGCGCCTGCGGTTCCCGAAGAACTTGTCACCTGTACACCGGATATTTTTCCTGCGACCGCATTTACAAGGTTAGGTTCGCGCGTTTTAGTAATTTCATCACCGCTCAACTGTTGCGTACTGTAGGTAAGGTTTCGCTTTTCCCTGCGTATACCTAATGCCGTAACTACTACTTCATTTAATGTTCTGGCAGAGGCATTGAGAGTGACAGTTATATTAGTTTCAGTGCCAACGGTTATTTCCTTATCAAAATATCCTATCCTTGAAATGATAATAGAACTATTATTTGCAATTTTTAAGGCAAAGGTTCCATCTTCCCGGGAAATGACGCTACGCTTCGAACTTTTATCACTAATGGTCGCATTACCAATCGCATTCCCCAACGAATCGACAATCTTACCATTTAGCTTTTGTTGTGCCACAGTTGACAAATGAAAACACAGAAACAAAAGAACAACAAATAAATATCGCGCTGCGTAGAAAAAACCTTTCAACTTTCTCATAAGGAATCTTTTAAACTGAATGACATTAATTACCCAGCAAATCTATTGTGTCGCGCAGGTGCACAATGGATTTATATTAACTAATAGTTAGCAAAAATTAACTTCTTATGTTGAAAAACATTTATAAACATCTCGTGAAAGAAAAAAAGTAAGAAAGAAAAACCAGGAAGATTACACTGCTAAAAAGATGCATGTTAAGCATTGAAGGTACAAATGACGTTAATCCAGGCAATATCAGGTTTACGGTATAACTTTCAATTGATAATTCCATCCGGTATTAATTCTCAATAATGCTTTAATTTATCTTTTGCATATAACTTTCAACATATTGTTTCGGAGATTTTTTGACAACACTTTTAAAAACGCGGTTAAAATTTGTTATACTATTAAATCCGGTATTATAGGCAATGCTGGCGATCGTATCATTTTGATTCTCCACTAATTTTTTACAGGCTTCATTAACCCTCACCTGGTTTATGAAAGCAATCAAAGTATTATGAGTATGTTTTTTAAAATACCGGCAAAATGCCTGGGGTGTCAGGTAGGCAATTTTTGCTATTTCTTCGAGGCTTATCTGTTCCATATAATTGTGCATAACATAATTATAGATATTGGCAATGCGAAGACCTTCCGTATCGTTAACTTTGGCTGCCGTTGATTCGGAAGAAAGAGAAACCAGGTGTGGCAAGGCAGAAAGCTCTTTGAGTAAATTAATAAAATGAATAAATTGCTCAGCTCCATGAGTGCTGCTTACCAGCAACATTTTACCGGAAATTTGATTTACTTTATTTGATGGAACACTAAATCCATTGTTTTGTTGTTCAATAAAAGTTTTTAAGTTTCTTATTTCGGGAATGGAAAAAAAAGAAGAAAGCTGCGCATCTATATTGAAGAAGATATCTAGGGAATGTGTTCTTTTTTTGCTTTTACTTTCAAAATAAGACGGATCGCTTTTGAATACATGCGGCTGTTTTGCGCCGATCCAAAATATTTCATTTTTTTGGAAATTGTGCATTGAATTACCTGCAACAAGGGTACCCTCCCCTTCCACGATCCATGTAAGCTGCACCTCCGCATGCCTGTGAAGATGAGGATAAAAATGCGGCAATTTTTCTTCTTTAATGATAATTGTTTTATTGTCCGCAACCGGTAAGGTAAATTCTAATATTTTCATAATTATGGAATAAGTGTAATAACGACATTTATTATTTTTTCCGATAACAATTTACGTATTTTAACTTATTTAGTGGCATCTCTGATAAATCAGGTTAAAATACGGTTATGATTGGTTAATATCCTTTTTATGAAAAAATTATATTTTGGGCAAATTCTAAAAAGATCAATGGTTAATTTAAGGTGATGATTCATTAATAATTGTTTACTCCTGAAAGATGATTATAAATATTTTTGATAAAAATTAATTTATGAATATCAATTGGAAAGGGGTGTATCCTGCCCTTACTACAAAATTTGACAGTAATGATCAATTGAATCTGCAACTATTGGAAAAGAACCTGGATGTACAGGTCAGGTCAGGAATAGCAGGAATAATACTTGGCGGCACTTTAGGTGAATCCAGTGTACTTACTGAATCCGAAAAAGAAACACTCATCCGCTGTGCATTAGAAAAACTCGATGGATCCCTGCCTGTGATCGCAAATATTGCGGAAGGGTCGACCAGGGAAGCGGTACGCCAGGCAGAGTTGGCAAAAGAGTGGGGTGCGGATGGGCTGATGCTGCTTCCACCAATGCGGTATAAGTCGGATCACAGGGAAACGGTCGAATATTTTAAAACCGTGGCTGCCGCGACGGACCTTCCAATGATTCTTTATAACAACCCGGTAGATTATAAAACAGAAATTACCCTGGCTATGTTTGACGAACTGGTTGGAGTTGAAAATATACAAGCCGTTAAAGAATCAACACGTGACGTCACGAATGTTACGCGTATGATTAACCGTTTTGGGAAGCGATTTAAAATATTGTGTGGGGTAGATACGCTGGCAATGGAAGCGATGGTATCGGGTGCTGACGGCTGGGTAGCGGGTCTTGTTTGCGCTTTTCCTGCAGAAACCGTAGCGATATATAAACTGATTAAGGCTGCCAAAATAGAAGAAGCTACCAAAATTTACCGTTGGTTTATGCCGTTGCTTGAACTGGATATTCATACCAAGCTCGTGCAATATATTAAGCTGGCTGAAGCACAGGTTGGCATCGGTACAGAATATGTACGCCCGCCCCGGCTTACGCTTGTGGGAAAAGAAAGAGAATTTGTCTTGAATGTGATAAATGAAGCGTTGGCGGTACGCCCCACATTACCAGATTATCATTCTTTGCAGGAGAAGGCTTTTGCTGTTTAAAACAAATAAAATGTACAAAACAATCAAGTTTAAGAAAAGCGATGTGGCAACAGAAAATTACGATGTGGATACAATTATGCAAAATGCATTTGATGCATTTGAAAAATACAAAAAAATTCCCCCTGCCAGGCGTGCTTACTTTCTCGAAAAAATCGCTGGTGAAATTGAGAAGCTAAAACCACGATTGGTTTCCATCGCAAACGAAGAAAGTAACCTGCCATTGGTACGATTAAATGGAGAGCTGACACGCACTACAAATCAGCTTAAGATGTTCGCTTCATTACTTAATGAAGGAAGTTGGGTGGATGCTTCAATTGATTCAGGCAATCCACATGTAATGCCCGTAAAGCCGGATATAAGAAAAATGCTGGTACCTGTTGGGCCCGTAGTTGTTTTTGGAGCCAGTAATTTTCCATTTGCATTTTCTACTGCCGGTGGTGATACTGCAAGTGCATTAGCTTCTGGCTCAGTAGTCATTGTAAAAGCCCACTCTGCACACGCCGTAACTTCGGAGCTTGTTTTTAAGGCTATCGAAAATGCGATTGAATTGATGGGTATGCCCGCATATACCGTGCAACATGTTATTGGTTCAGGGAACACTGTTGGTAAAGCCCTGGTGATGCATCCTCATGCAAAAGGCGTTGGATTCACCGGATCCTTTTCAGGTGGTAAAGCATTGGTAGAATATTCTAACCAACGTGATATTCCAATACCGGTTTTCGCAGAAATGAGCAGTATAAATCCGGTGGTTTTTTATCCCGATACATTATCCAAAAATGCAAAGGCATTGGCAGCCACTTATGCCGCATCCATTACCTTAGGCGCAGGCCAGTTTTGTACCAATCCTGGTATTTTGATTGGAATGAAAAGTGAAGCGTTCGATCATTTTCTAAATGCTTTAGCGACAGAAGTTATTAAAGTGATTCCACAAAAAATGTTGCACAGTGGTATATATGATACCTATAACAACGGATTGCAGCAGATACTCGATCAGGAAGGTGTAGGGGTAGTAGCCCGTTCTTCCTCCGAAGCCGGCGAGATGGAAGCAGTAGCCACTATAGTCTCAATAAATGCAAAGAAATTCTTAAGCGATAGACGCTTCTCAGAAGAAATATTTGGGCCTTACTCTTTAGCCGTGATCTGCGACGACAAAGTAGAATTGATAAAGACTTTACGAAGCCTGAAAGGCCAGCTTACAACAACTGTAATGGGCACGGATAATGACATCCACGAATATGCTGATGTAATCGAAATCCAGCATTCATTAGCTGGCAGAATTATATTGAATAATGCGCCAACCGGAGTTGAGGTTTGCGCCAGCATGGTTCACGGAGGGCCATATCCGGCCACAACGGATGCACGATTTACTTCTGTAGGTACAACAGCTATAAAGCGCTGGGTGCGTCCTGTTTGCTTCCAGAATTTTACAGAAGCTATGTTGCCGGACGAATTGAAAAATAATAATCCATCAGGCATTTTGAGATTGGTAGATAATACATATACGAGAGAGGGGATCATGTCATAAATAATACATTTTTTAATCTATTTCCTTTTTGTTCCCCTTTTGTTTTTTACTTTAATGATACCTAATTGAAAAAAACTTTTTTTTGCATTGATGCTCATACCTGCGGTAATCCCGTGAGGCTTGTCGCAGGCGGCGGCCCAATGCTGGATGGAAATAATATGAGTGAAAAACGCCAGCATTTTCTCAGGGAATATGATTGGATACGCAAAGGGCTGATGTTTGAGCCTCGTGGCCATGACATGATGAGTGGCAGCATTCTTTACCCTCCCCATGATCCCGAAAACGACGTGGCGGTTTTATTTATAGAAACCAGTGGCTGCCTGCCCATGTGCGGACATGGCACAATTGGCACCATTACAATTGGTATTGAAGAAGGGTTGATCGTTCCTAAAGTCCGGGGCATTGTTCGCATGGAAGCACCGGCTGGCCTGGTTTTAATAAGCTACAAACAAGAAGGTAAAAAAGTAAAATCTGTAAAGCTGATTAACGTTCCTTCTTTCCTGGTTGTAGAAAATATAAAAGTGGAGTGCCCGGAATTGGGGATGCTGAAAGTGGATGTAAGCTACGGCGGAAATTTTTATGCAATTATAGACCCCCAGGAAAATTATAATGGGCTTCAAGATTATAGCGCAGCTCAGTTGATTGCCTGGAGCCAGGTATTGCGAAAGCGAATTAACGACTTGCACAAATTTGTTCATCCGGATGATGCAACAATAAATAGTTGCTCTCATATCTTATGGACAGGCGATGTAATTGACAAAACTTCAACAGCCCGCAATGCAGTATTTTATGGAGATAAGGCTATCGACCGCAGTCCCTGCGGCACTGGAACATCTGCGCGTATGGCCCAATGGTATGCAAAAGGCAAATTAAAAAAAGGTGATTTATTTGTTCATGAAAGTATCATTGGATCAAAATTTATTGGAACCATTGAAGAAGAGCTCGAAGTCGGCATTAAGCCGGCTATTCGTCCCGGTATTGAAGGCTGGGCAAGAATTTATGGTTACAATACTATTACGGTAGATCCGGAGGATGATCCATATGCTTATGGTTTCCAGGTACTATGATTTTATTTACCCATGTTATGCAGTAATTGAGCAATATAATAATAACCGGAAATCTGATAATTCAATGTTAATGCAATTTCAATTATTAATAATTATGCTATTCATGCACACCTGTTGCGCGGGGCAACATGCTGGGGCAATACCTCTTCCTGCAGCAAGGTTTATGACCGGTGACAATTCATCATGGTCTTCACCTTCAATTTGTGATACAGCCTGGAACAGTATTAAAACCGGTGAAGTATGGCAAAATCAGGGTTATCCCAATTATCATGGTTTTGCATGGTACCGGATACATATTTTTATTCCTTCTTCTCTAAAACAAAATGCTTTCTGGAAAGATAGCCTTCGTTTATTTCTCGCCCATGTAAATGACGTGGATGCAACTTTCTTAAATGGTAAATTAATTGGCAAGACCGGATCTTTCCCCACCGATGCCGGTGGCTATATAAGTAAATGGCCCGCAATCAGGAATTATTATGTCGCGGCAAATGATGAAGCAATAAAATGGGATGCAGACAATACTATCGCCATTCGCGTTTACGATGCCGGAGGCACGGGTGGAATCTTTATGGGCAATCCTTTCATTGACATGTTGGAAAAAACAGATGGCCTCTCTATTGAAGTCAATACAGATAGTATAAGGTATACAGAAAACTATTTAATAGTGCCTGTTTACATTATAAACCATTTTCAGACGGTCACTCAAGGCAAATTCAGCATTACCATTCTTGACGCTATACATCATAATAAAATACTGGAAAAATCAATAGCAGTTTCTCTTCAACCGGATCAAAAAAATCATTATAGTCTTAGAATGCCTAATCAGCCAGGTATTGAGTTTTCTTATTTTTTTTCAGAAAAAAATACCAGTCTTTCTTTACAGCAAACACAAACTCTTCCTTACACATTAACCCCGAAAGCCTCACCGCAACCACACATTCATAGTCCCTCCGTGTATGGCGTGCATCCCGGATCTCCCTTTATCTTCCGGATTGCGGTTTCCGGGCAAAAGCCCATACAATATATCTCAACCGGCCTGCCAAAAGGGGTAGTATGTAGCGCCGATGGCATCATCAGCGGCGCTATCGCAGATACTGGAAACTACACTATCAATATAACTGCAGGTAACAACGCAGGTAAGGCACATCAAAAACTTACTTTAAAAGCAGGCAGCCAGTTGGCTTTAACGCCTCCAATGGGTTGGAATAGTTGGAATTGCTGGGGCATTAATGTAAGCGAAGATAAAGTAAAAAATTCCGCGCAGGCCCTGATCAATAAAGGCCTCGCGGATTATGGATGGAATTATATAAACATTGATGATGGATGGCAGGAACCGAAGCGTAGTGATGATAGTTCCATCATACCAAATAACAAATTTGGGAAGATGAAACAACTGGGTGATTGGTTACATAGCAAGGGCTTACATTTTGGAATTTATTCATCTCCCGGCCCTTTAACATGCGGTGGTTTTTTAGGCTCCTATAAGAATGAATTAAAAGATGCGGCAACTTATGCTAACTGGGGAATTGATTATTTAAAATATGATTGGTGCAGTTACGATAGGATTGCAGGACGTGATACAAGTTTTGAGGCATATATCAGGCCGTATGCATTAATGGATAGCGCGTTACAATTACAGCACCGTAATATCTTTTATAGTTTATGTCAATATGGAATGAAAGATGTGTGGAAGTGGGGAGCACAAGTTAGTGCACAGAGTTGGCGTACAACAGAAGATATTGAAGATACATGGCAAAGTCTTAGCAGCATTGGCTTTGAGCAATATGCACTATATCCGTATGCCGGTCCCGGGCATTGGAACGATCCCGATATGATGATTGTTGGTGACGTTGGATGGGGCGAAAGCCTGCACCCATCCAGGCTTACACCGGACGAGCAATACACGCATGTAAGTCTGTGGTGTTTATTGTCAGCACCATTACTGATTGGATGCGATCTCAGCAAGTTGAATGCCTTTACAATAAACTTATTAACCAATTCCGAAGTGCTGGCAATTGACCAGGATATAGCAGGTAAACAGGCGCAACGCATCATCAAAAAAAATAACATACAGGTTTGGATAAAAGATATGCATGATGGCAGCAAAGCCATGGGTATTTTTAACATGGAAAAATCTTACAGAACAATCAGGATAAGCAGTAAAGATTTGGGATTAAATAAAAAGATGAGCGTGCGTGATGTGTGGCGCGAAAAAGATTTAGGTACGTTGGGTGAAACATTCACCACTTTTGTTGCACCGCATGGTGTTACATTAATACGTGTAGAAAATCGATAAAAACCGGAATGAATAACGAAGGAGCACCAAAAAATTTTAAACAATCATTCAGCCTGCTGGATGCGACGATGATTGTTGCCGGCTCTATGATCGGCTCTGGTATTTTTTTAGTTAGTGCGGATATGACACGTACGGTTGGCTCCGCAGGATGGCTTATTCTTTTGTGGATATTAACAGGGCTACTTACATTAATCGCAGCGTTAAGTTATGGCGAGTTAAGCGCTATGTTTCCTAAAGCCGGGGGGCAATATGTTTATTTAAAGGAGGCATACAATCCACTTATAGCTTTTTTATTCGGATGGAGTTTTTTTGCAGTCATTCAAACCGGAACCATCGCGGCGGTGGGTGTTGCTTTCAGCAAATTTGCGGCATATATTTTTCCCGGCTTGAGTGAAAATAATATTATTGCTGATATAAGTTTTGTAAAAATTTCAGCAGCTCAGATTACATCAATCATACTCATTCTAATCTTAACTTTTATCAACACGTTGGGAGTTAAAGAAGGTAAATTTATTCAAACTCTATTTACGTTGATAAAGCTTGCGGCTTTGTTTGGTTTGATACTATTCGGCTTTTTAGCAGCGAATAAAACAACATGGAATGCTAACTGGAGCACGGGCTTTTCGTTCGGTAAAATGGATGGAAATATGTTAATACCTTACGCAGGCGTAGCAGCAATTGGAGCTATTTCAGGAGCTATGGTTGGAAGCCTCTTCAGCAGCGATAGCTGGAACAATGTAACCTTCATTGCCAATGAAATAAAAAATCCAAAACGCAATATCGGCTTATCCCTTTTTCTCGGCACGCTCATCGTGACAATAATTTATACGGCAACCAATTTAATGTACCTGGCTGTAATGCCATTACAGGGTATTGCACATGCAGAGAATGACCGTGTGGGTGTAGAGGCTGCAAAAATTATTTTTGGAAGTGAAGGCACGAAGATCATCGCAGTGATGCTGATGATATCAACGTTTGGTTGTAACAATGGGTTGATTTTATCCGGCGCAAGGGTATATTACACTATGGCGAAAGATGGATTATTTTTTAAGCGGGTGGGCAAACTAAATAGAAACGCAGTACCCGCACGGGGGCTATGGATACAATGTTTGTGGGCATCCGTATTATGCCTTAGCGGTAAATATGGCGACCTACTTGATTACATTATTTTTACAGTACTCATCTTTTATATTCTTACCGTCATCGGTATTTTCATTCTTCGCAATAAACGCCCTGATATTCCGCGTACTTATAAAGCATTTGGTTATCCGGTATTGCCCATGCTATATGTTATTGCTGCAAGCATTATTTGTATTTCATTACTGATATATAAACCGAAATTCACTTTCCCGGGATTAGGGATCGTGTTGCTTGGTATTCCCATTTATTATTTTGTATGGAAAAACAAACATGTGATAGAAGAGGGTAGTTGAAATAATAAGGTTTATGTGGTTAAAAATTCGTTAATCAGTAAGTTATAAACTATGAAAAAAGTAAATTGTTATTGTTCAATTCAAAAAAATTATGATGAATAAACGGGATTATAAACTGATGATTGCCGGCGGTTTCACAAGCCTGGCTATTTGCGCAGGGACTTTTGTAACGGGCCAAAAAAAAACTGCCGATTACCCCATACAGCCTGTTGCTTTTACACATGTGCATCTCACAGATGATTTTTGGGAGCCCCGTTTGGAGACCAATGCAAAGGTTACGATTCCTTACATTTTAGACCAATGCCGTGTGCATGGAAGAATAGATAATTTTTTAATCGCAGCGCATAAAAAGAAAGGCAAGCTTACAAATTTTCCCTTTGATGATACTGACTTATATAAGCTCATTGAAGGCGCGTCTTATAGCCTGCAGGAAAAATATGATGCAAAGCTCGACAGAGAATTAGATACCTTGATAAACATTATTGGGGCTGCACAGGAACCAGATGGTTATCTTTATACTTTTCGTACAGCCCATGTTGAAAAGCCACAGGAATGGATTGGCGCCAGGCGCTGGGTGAATGAAGAAATACTCAGTCATGAATTATACAACAGCGGACATCTATTTGAATCTGCAGTTGCGCATTATGAAGCAACCGGTAAAAAAACATTCTTAAATATTGCCATAAAAAATGCAGACCTGCTGGTAAAGACGTTCGGTCCCGACAAGCTGAAAGAATATCCTGGTCATCAAATCGTGGAATTAGGATTGGTAAAGATGTATCGTGTAACAGGCAAAGAAGATTATTTAAAACTTGCTAAATTTTTCTTAGATATAAGAGGCCCTGGTGGCGATGCATACAACCAGGCAGATAAAAAGGTAATTGACCAAAAGCAGGCTGAGGGCCATGCAGTGCGTGCAGCGTATATGTACACTGGCATGGCGGATGTGGCTGCGCTTACAAATGATGAAGGCTATCTTAATGCCATTGATACAATTTGGAATGATGTTTCTTTAAGAAAATTATATATTACGGGCGGCATTGGCGCAACCGGTAGTGGCGAAGCGTTTGGGGATGCGTATGATCTGCCCAATATGAGCGCTTATGCTGAAACCTGTGCTGCTATCGGGAATGTTTACTGGAACCAGCGTATGTTCTTATTGCATGGCGATTCAAAATATATGGATGTATTGGAGCGCACCCTATATAATGGTTTACTTAGTGGTATTTCGCTGACCGGCAACCGTTTCTTCTATCCAAACCCGTTGGCTTCAGCTGGTCAGCACCAGCGCAGCGCATGGTTTAGCTGCGCTTGTTGCATCACCAATATGACGAGGTTTTTACCTTCCATGCCGGGCTATATCTATGCACAAAATGACAATGATCTTTATGTGAATTTGTATGTAAGCAATAATGCAGATATCAAATTAAAAACAACAGATGTTAAGCTTGCCCAAAAGACAGAATATCCATGGCAGGGCAAAGTTGACATTACCGTTGAGCCCTCAAAAGCCAGTGATTTTACTATGCATATCCGGATACCCGGCTGGGCAACAGACCAGCCTGTAACAAGCAGCGATTTATATGCTTTCATGAATCATAAAATAATAGATATTCCTGTTTATGTAAATGGTGAAAAAGTAAATTACACAATACAGAAAGGTTATGCAATTATCAGGCGCACATGGAAAAAGGGCGACAAAATTACCATTGATTTTCCAATGAATGTTGAAAAGATAACAGCCAATCAAAAAGTAAAAGCAGACATTGGCCGCCTTGCCTTACAACGTGGCCCTGTTGTTTATTGCCTGGAGGGTGTTGACCAGAAGGACAGCGGAATCCAGAGTCTTGTGGCAGATACTAATTCTGTTATTCAAGCTATCTATAAACCAACCATGCTAAATGGCATCACTGAATTAACCTTTACAGGTTACGAGGCAAAGAAAGACAGCACAAAAACCAATTTAACAAAAGAGCAGACGATCACTGCCATTCCCTATTATAGCTGGAACAATCGCGGCAGCGGGGAGATGGAAGTATGGATTCCGTACACGGCCAGCGTTGCAAAACCAAAAGCCGCACCAACCATTGCATCAAAAGCAAAAGTGACGTCTCCGGCAAAAAGTAAGCTGATGCTGAAAGCAGTAAACGACCAGTATGAGCCTTTGGACAGCAAAGACCAAAGCATAAACTATTTACACTGGTGGCCTGCAAAAGATACAACAGAATGGGTGCAGTATGATTTTGACGCAACATATACCATTTCAAAAAGTAAAGTGTACTGGTATGATGATAAACCCTGGGGCGGATGCGATTTACCGGTATCATGGAAGCTTTTATATAAAAAAGAAAATGAATGGGTGCCGGTAGAAGCAACAACACCATATGAAATTGCAAAGGATACATATAATACTGTAGAATTCAAACCTGTAACTACAACGGGTTTAAGATTAATAATTCAGTTACCAAAGAATGATGCGTCTGGTATTCATGAATGGATAGTGGAGTAAAAAATCTAAGTAAATCATGCTGAAAAAAATTGTTGGAATTTTACTTATTTCACTGATCCCTTACAATTATTTACATGCTCAGCAAAAAGCAACCATAACGATTGATGCATCAAAAAAGGGTGCGCCTGTATCGCAAACATTGCATGGCATTTTTTTTGAAGAAATCAGCCATGCCGGTGAAGGGGGTTTATACGCAGAGCTAATACAAAACCGTGGCTTTGAAGAAGCAAATATTCCACCGGGCATGACGCTGGTTGACAATTTTATCGTACCTCCCCGAACACCTGGATTTACATTGCCTAACAAGGCAATAAGCGACTGGAAGATGGAATGGCCTATTAAAACAGAATATCCTGCGTGGAGCTACAAGGCTGGTGGTGATGCGGCTTTGCAAATTTCAAGAACTACCATTAATCCTTTAAACAATGCAACACCGCATTCTTTAGAGATTGACATTTCTAAAGCAGACGATCATAACCAGGCAGAAGTAATTAATGAAGGCTTTTGGGGCATTAATGTAGTGAGAGGTGATAGCTATAAACTCAGTTTTTATCTGCGCAGCAATAATTATAAAGGTAATGTATCAGCCAGACTGCAAAGCGGGGATGGAAGGACTTTGGCATCTTGTGCATTTTCATCAGTAAATAATAATAATTGGAAAAAATTCACCACTGTATTAACCGCAACAAAAAGTAATTCAAAAGCAAAACTTGTTTTATCATTCAATAAAGAAGGAACAATTTGGCTGGATTTTGTTTCTCTGTTCCCTACTAAAACATTTATGAATCGGCCTAATGGCTTGCGCCAGGATTTAGCACAATACATAGCAGATTTAAAACCAGCTTTTATTCGCTGGCCCGGCGGTTGTTTCGTAGAAGGAATTACTATTCAAAGCGCGCCTGACTGGCGGAATACTATTGGTGCGGTTGAAAAACGCGCAGAAACTTATAGCCCCTGGGGTTATTATACAAGCAACGGGTTTGGCTATTATGAATATTTGCAATATTGCGAAGATATTGGCGCTTCTGCGTTGTACGTATTTAACGCGGGTGTTTCATGTGAGTATCGCAGCGGCACTTTTGTAACTGAAGATAGCCTTCAACCTTATATACAAAGTGCATTGGATGCAATTGAATACGCCATTGGCCCGCCAACCGGCAAATGGGGAAAATTAAGAGCAGCTGCGGGTCATCAAAAACCATTTCCGTTGAAATATGTAGAGGTAGGTAATGAGCAAAGTGGCCCCGGATATGCGGAACGATACAATAAATTCTATGATGCCATAAAATCTAAATATCCGCAGATACAAATAATGGCAAGCATGGGTATCGGCGATGTGAATCAATACACAACAAAGCAAATGAGGCATATTGACTATGTAGACGAACATGCCTATAAAGCAGCGGGCTGGTCGTTTAATCATTTCGATCATTTTGATAAATACAAACGTGGCAAGTGGAATATGTACGTGGGAGAGTATGCAACAAACGGTGGTGTGGGCGAAGGTGATATGGAAGCATCGTTAAATGATGCCGTGTATATGATGAGTATGGAAAAAAACAGCGACCTCGTTAAATTGAGTAGCTATGCGCCGTTGCTGGTAAATGTAAATGATATTGATTGGCCGGTTAACCTCATCAATTTTGATAATTCAAAAAGTTTTGCAAGGATATCTTATTACGCTATTAAAATGTTTAATGATAACAAGCCAACAATAAATCTTTCTACTGAATTAAAAGTCATTCAACCAGGAATAAGACAACCTCAATTCAGTGGGGGAATTGGTTTGGCCACCTGGGATACGAGAACCGCATATAAGGACATTGAAGTTATACAAAATGGTAAGACAATTTATAAAAGTGATTTCATTAATAATTTGAACAACTGGTCTTTATTGCGCGGAGATTGGAAAGTGCAGGATAGCGGCCTTGTTCAAACCGCGGTCGGCGCGCAAAAATTCGCAATGCTTACAGCTAAAAGTTTTGACACCTATACGTTGAAACTAAAGGCAAAAAAGCTTGATGGCTATAATGCGTTTATTATTCCTTTTGCGATAAAAGACAGCAATATATTTTACCGTGCACATATTGGTGCATGGGTAAACAAAATTGGCGTGTTTGAAAAAGTAAATAATGGTTATGATGTAAATAATATTTCCTCGGCTGTTGAATTGCCTGATACCATTGAAGCTAACCGTTGGTATGATATAGAACTACAGGTGGGTATTGATACAGTTAAATGCTATTTAGATGGAAAGTTTTTAATGAGCTATACCGAACCCGATAAGCTATTTGCTATCTCAGGAAAAGATGAAAAGAACGGCGATATTATCATCAAAATTGTAAATGCTTATAAAATAGAAATGCCTGTAAATATTAAACTGCAAAAAAGTAATGCAAAAGTATCAAAAGGCTATATTAGTACTTTGTCTTCTCCTTCATTAACCAATGAAAATTCATTTGAACACCCCAAACAATATTTGCCTGAAAACTCAGGTATCAAATTCCCCAATAATAGCATGTTAATCCGGTTAAAGCCATATTCGATCAATGTTGTACGAATTTCCAAATAGTAACAATGCAGGGCTTTAAAAAAATGATGGCGATACCATCCTGCTATCCATAAACTTCCAAATTAGTTAGAATTTCACTTTTAATTGTCAATAGATGCAGTTCTTAAAGCGTGAGAGAAAATTCTATATGTTTCCAACTGTAATCATTAACTGTCGCGGCAAATTCAGATATGTAACAGGATTTTACAAAGCATCCCTGAAACCATAACTAAAGTAAGTTGTATTTTAAAAAATTAATGTCATTATTTTCTTATCGTTCTGCAACCAAATAATCTTCCGGCCGTTTTACCGTTGGTTGCCTGCACCCTCACCTGGATATTCGTTTTCCCCTTTGTAAGTTCCGGCGGAATCGGATATTCCTCATTAAAAAATTTGCCCGGTTCTTTACCATTCAATTCTACAGAAGCAATTTTTATGTCATCAGCAAAAATATCAAAGCTCCTGTTTTTATCATCGCCCAGGTATGTGCAAAGTAATGCCGTTGCCGCATTTGGCTCAACTTTCATAGTAAAAGAAAAGAAGCCATTATGGCGAACTTCTCTGCCGGTGCGGCCATAAGCGTCACCTACATAAGATTGTTCACTTGCCTTTAAATTATGATCCCGTTCCGGCTGCATTTCGCCTACGCGAAACACATCAATGGTTTGTGCTTCAATTTCTTTTTCATGCTTTTTTTCTGCTTCGTATTCAGCCTTTCGCTCAGTCCATTCATCACTGGAAAAGAAATCCCAATAAACGCCATAATAATTATTTACATTTTTATAAAACGGCGTTAGCGTTACATCAAAAGGCTGACCTACATTCTTGGTGTGAAATACCAAAGGATTAGTTGCATCCTGCACAGCCCAGTCGCTTACAGTATGATCATCTGTTAACAAAACCGGCGTGCCATACACAGGATCAGGAAGTGTGTCGCCCAAATTGCCGGCAAGCACCAGCGGGCCATACATCACCGCAACACGCTTCTGATTATCAGGCATGCTTTCCGTATACAAACTCATGTCAAAAGCAATATCAATCCTGTCATTATTTTTCCATTTTCTGTTTATGATAAGAAAACCCCCCTCATCTTTATACGCAATTACAATCTTTCCATTCACTTTAACTACTGCATCTTTTTTTGACCACCATGGCGAACGGATTCGGAGTGAAAATGTCGCAGGAGTTGCAGTGGAAATGGTGAGTGTTGTATTGCCGTTTTCGGGATAAGAGGTTGCTTGTGTAATGGTCGTTTTTTTATCCTTCCAATTAAGCCGGGAAGGGATAAAAAGATTAATATACAAACTTCCGTCAGCACCTTCGAAATAAATATCTTCTGTGTATTTTGAATGGTTTTCCATACCGCTACCTACACAACAAGTAAATGTATTGAATGAGTCGCTAAATTCTTTTTTACCTCCGGCACGCAGAGGTTCGAAATAAAGCATCATTGCCGTTTGTGGATTTTGAGAGGTCAGTATGTCATTGTACAAAGTTCTTTCAAAATAATCTCCAAGCTTTGAAGATGGTTGCCATGTAAACAAATGGCCGGTAAGCTTCAGCATGTTATAGGCACAACAACTTTCTGTGTTGTTATCACTTAAAGTATTATTAAGTTTATCCGGTTCTCCCAGATATTCATAATTGCCGTTGCCTCCTGTTACATAACTATGATCATTCACAAGAATATTCCACGCGCGGGTAGCAATTTTTTCGTCTCCCGTGTCAGATGTCAACTCGTATTGTCTTGCGCTGCCAATAGTTTTAGGAATATTCGTGTTGGAATGTTTACCTGCCAATGGATCTGGCTTGCCATCAGCCAATGGTCGCATTACAAAATCATCGTAAAATTTATAAGATAGCCTGAGATACTTCTTTTTTCCGGTGATGGCATAGATATTAGCCAGTACATCATTCATCCCGCCATATTCACAGGTAAGCATTTTTTGCCTTTGCGCATCAGTTAACGGGTCAACAATAGTCGCTGTCCAGTCTGCCATTTGTTCTACAATCTTTAATGCCTGGCTATTATCACAATATAAATAAGCATCTGCCAAACCTGCCATTACTTTGTGCACAGTATACCATGGGCTCCAGCCGCCATTCAAATCAAAACCACCTGATTTTATTTCGCCTTTTTGTACTTTATAAAAAATAGAATCTTCATTTGGAATGGCTCCAACATAGCCCGTCTTTCTCGCGGTTTGGCATTTCGTAAGTTCTCTGACAATATACTCTACCCTGTCTTTATATTGCTTATTGCCGGTTGACGCGTACATCATAGAGCACGCAGACAAATAATGACCCAGTGTATGACCTGAAAGGCCTTCGCTTTCCCAACCACCATAAGCGCTGTCTTTAGGTTGTATGCCGGCATTTTTATAAAAACGGTTCAGCAATCTATCCGGGCTTAAGGAAAGCATATAAGCGCCATCTATATCCATCGCATGTTTAAACGGATTACCAGGCAAAAGTCTTACATCTTTTAAATTAAAAGCGTAGGCCTTTATACCAATCGCAGGTTTTACGACAAACTTGCTATTTTCTTTTTCGGAAAGGTATGACTGTGCGAACGCTTTTCCACATATTAAAATACTGCTAAATACAAAAATAGCTTTCAATAATTTCATATACAAAATGAATAAAAATTGGCTATCAAATAATCATACATGTAAAATGATAAAAAAAATGATAATGTTCTTTACAGATATTACCCGCCTATGGGCAGAACTTATCCTCCTGCCCGCTGTTAACTAAGTTACTGAACAACCTGTCAATTATTGACAATAATGAGTTAATAATAGATAATGCTTTTTGTACGCGAATACATATTTTCACCGGAACTATTAACTTACTTATGCCAGCTGCACAAAAGTGTTTATTTATTATGATCATTCTGGGATGGCTTAGCTCAAATGTCACTGGTCAACTACATCCATTGCCACCTTACCAACCTTCACATGAAGAAATATTAGCCAGTTATCGGGCTGCTCTTGCAAAAGACAGCGCCGTTAAAGGTACCATCCTTAAAACAACAGTAACTCCACATTGGTTAAATGCTAAAGAAGCTTTCTGGTACTGCAATTTATTAAAGGACAGTACTACAGAATATATGTATGTTGATGCAGTCAATGGCATTAAAAGAAAAGCCTTTGATCAGCATCAATTGGCTGCAGCATTACATAAAACAACCGGTAGTGCTGTTAACGCAGATCAATTATGGTTGCAACACCTTTTATTCGATACAAAAAATAAAAAGTTATCATTTGAATATAAGGATCATTATTACTATTACGATTTGAAACGTAATTCACTACAAAGTATTGATTCGTCGCCAAAGCCAATTGAACCTGATCACCAATTTAATGAGCTCCCCAGCCGATGGGATAGCTATTCAACAGACAGTCTTTCGCCAGACAAAAAATACGCAGCCTTTATAAAGGATAATAATGTATTTATACAAACTGTTCCGGGTGGCGATGCCGTCCGGTATACCACAGACGGCACCAGTGCAAGGCCCTACGGTTCTTTGGCATGGGACCCCGACAGTAAATATGTCATCGGTTACCACATCACGCCGGTAGAAGATTCATTGGTATATTATATTTTATCTTCAGTGCCCGGTACTACCCGCGGACAGTTACATTCGCAGCCATATAAGCAACCTGGCGATGCATTTACCACTTACGAAATGTATATCTTTCCTGTACAACACCCGGAAACCGTGAAAGTCAACACGCCCGTAATTGATTTTTTTGATGCGCCATTACTTCACTGGACAAAAGACAACACGCATTTTTTCTATGAAAAAGTAGATCGGGGGCACCAGCGTTTCCGAATTATAGAAGTGGATGTACAAAGAGGCAGCACCAAAACTATTGTGGATGAACAAACAAAAACATTCATTTATACCAATTGGATTTATACCCATTACCTTCCCGATACAAAAGAAATCGTCTGGATATCTGAGAAAGATGGCTGGCGTCACATTTACCTCGTTGACGCCCAAACAGGCATTATTAAAAATGAGATTACCAAAGGTAACTATGTCGTAAAGACCATTGATAGTGTTGATGAAAAGAAGCGTGAAATATGGTTTTCAGCCATGGGCATGAACAGCGAAGAAGATCCGTACTACATGCACTATTATCGCATTAGTTTTGATGGAAAAAAGCTGGTAAACCTTACACCCGCACATGCCAGTCACAGGATTGCTTTTTCGCAGGATAAAAATTACTATCTTGATACTTATTCTGAGGTGAACACAGCGCCGGTAACGGAACTGCGCCGTACCAGAACAGGTGAAAAAATAATGGAAGTAGAACGTGCTGATATCAGCGCATATCTCAACTTAGTCAGGCGCCTGCCCCGGCCTTTTGTTGCCAGGGGCCGTGATGGTACAACGGATATATGGGGTATCGTTTGCCTGCCTGCAGAGCTTGATTCCACAAAGCGGTATCCCATAATTGAAAATATTTACGCGGGCCCGCAGGATTCTTATGTGCCTAAAAGTTTTATTGGTTATAACCGCGAAATGCAAAGCCTGGCAGACCTCGGTTTTATCGTAGTAGAAATGGATGGTATGGGAACGGCCAACCGCAGCAAGTCTTTTCACGACGTTTGTTGGAAAAACCTGGCTGATGCCGGCTTTCCGGATCGTATTTTATGGATGAAGGCGCTCGCACACCGGTATCCATACGCTGATACAACAAGAGTGGGCTTATATGGAACTTCTGCAGGTGGTCAAAATGCATTGGGAGGCTTACTTTTTCATCCGGAGTTTTATAAAGCGGCTGTTGCAGCATGCGGAAGCCATGACAACCGTGTAGATAAACAATGGTGGAACGAGCAGTGGATGGGCTATCCTGTTGGCCCCCAATATGCGGAGCAAAGCAACGTCACTAATACATATAAGTTACGCGGTGATTTGTTGCTTATAGTGGGTGAAGCTGATACCAATGTGCCACCGGAGACCACTTACCGCGTTATAGATGCTTTAATAAAAGCTGGTAAAACATTTGATTTTTTACCCGTTCCTGGTATGGGCCATGGTGATGGCGGAGCTTATGGCCGCATCAGAAAAAGAGATTTCTTTGTACAGCATCTGCTGGGTGTTCAACCTCCCATACGTAATACAGATGAGTTATTAAAAAATAATTAATGCAGATAATATGTACCTCGCAGGTTTACTTATTATGGAAAATAAATTTATTATTATGCTGAAAACCCATTGTCAACATAAAATCATTTTATCATTACTTCTTTTAGCCTCTAGTTGCGTTCATGCACAAAAGAATACTGATCTCTATGAACAAACAAGTGAAGTAAATAATATTATGGTGAAATACAGAGCTGATTATGGCAATTTGTCACGCTTTTATATAATCCAAAACTCACCTGAAAGAAGACAGCGATTGTTGTCAATCGTAAATGAATATCTTAGTAAGCTACAGGGACTTAATTTTGATCAATTGAATACCGGCTCACGGGTTGATTTTATTCTGTTCAACCGCAACCTCCATGAAGAAGAATATCTCCTGCAAAAGGAAGCCAAAGAATATGACCAGGTTAAACAATGGTTCCCATTTGCAGACAGCATATATGCTTATGAAAAAATCCGTCGAAGGGGCGCAATATTAAATGCCCAAAAAATGGCCGGTGACCTGGATAGCTGGGGAGGACAAATAAAAGAACTTCAAAAAAAATTTAGCACGGAAGCTTCAATCAGCTTCGAGCTTGGTAGCCGTGCTGAAGGCTCCATTAATGGTTTGCGTGATGCACTTAAAAGTATATTTGAATTTTACCGGGGCTATGATCCGCTTTTTACATGGTGGGTACCTCAACCATATAAATCTGCGGACAGCCTGTTAGACCAATACGCCAAAGATATCAAAGCCAAAGAAAAAAGTATAGCACCGCAAAAAGATGACGGCAGCGGCATTAAAGGTAACCCCATTGGGACAGAAGAATTAAAACGGCGGCTCCAGTATGAAATGATTCCCTACACGCCGGAAGAATTGGTGGCAATTGCCAATAAAGAATTTGAATGGTGTGATAAAGAAATGTTGAAAGCCAGTAAGGACATGGGTTTTGGTAATGACTGGAAGGCAGCCCTCGAAAAAATAAAAACGACGTATGTAGCACCCGGTGAACAACCGGCCACCATGCTCAAATTGTACAATGAGTCTTTGGATTTTATTAAACAACATGACCTTATAACCATACCTCCATTGGCGGAGGAAACATGGCGCATGCGTATGATGACGCCTGAACAGCAAAAGGTAAATCCTTTCTTCACGGGTGGTGAAGAGTTCAGCATATCTTATCCTACCGATAGTATGAGTGAGGAAGATAAGCTGATGAGCATGCGGGGTAATAATCCACATTTCTCAAGGGCAACGGTACATCATGAACTATTGGCGGGTCACGCTTTGCAGGAATTCATGACCAACCGTTACAAGACTTACCGCCATTTTGAAACGCCTTTCTGGATAGAAGGCTGGTCATTGTATTGGGAAATGCTGTTGTGGGATCAGGGCTTTGCGCAAACGCCTGAAGACAGGATCGGAATGTTGTTCTGGCGCATGCACCGTTGTGCCCGAATTATATTTTCATTGAATTATCATACCGGTAAATGGACGCCACAACAATGCATTGACTTTTTAGTAAGCAGGGTGGGGCATGAAAAGGCTAACGCGGAGGGCGAAGTGCGCCGCTCATTTGTTGGTGGGTATGATCCTTTGTACCAGATAGCATATATGCTTGGAGGCCTGCAAATAATGGCTCTGAAAAATGAATTGGTAGATAACGGCAAAATGAGTTATAAGCAATTTCATGACACATTTATTCAACAAAATATGATGCCAGTAGAACTGGAACGGGCCATACTCGAAAATCAACCATTAACGAAAGATTATAAAACAAACTGGAAATTTTATAAATTTTAGAAAGTGAAATGATGTGCTGAAGAATGCATATATGCGTGATGAATAGCACATGGAACTCCAGTGAAAGTCTCATGATTCTGGCTTTTCCGACGACTTGAGCCGATAGCCCGACCTTATGTAATCTCGGCACACCCAAATAAATTGAATGAAAAACGTAATTGTAATTGGAGGCGGAATAATAGGATTAAGCAGTGCACTATACCTTCAGCGCTCAGGGCACAAGGTAACGGTGTTGGATAAAGATGGTTTTACCGATAACTGTTCCTACGGTAATATGGGTTATGTGTGTCCGGGTCATTTTATTCCGCTCGCTGCGCCGGGTATTATATGGCAGGGAATAAAGTGGATGTTTAATAGCCGCAGTCCGTTTTATGTACAACCTTCGCTCGATCTCTCTTTGATGGATTGGGGATTGAAATTTATGCGAAGTGCAACTAAAAAAAATGTTGAAAATGCGGCAGCGCCTCTAAAAGAAATTGCTGTATTTAGTCAGCATGAATATATGGAATGGGAAAAAACACTTGGTCTTGATTTTGCCTTTGAACGAAAAGGTATGTTGGAAATTTTTAAAACAGCTAAGGCTGGTCATCACGCGACAGCAACAGTGGAAGCTGGAAAAAAATTGGGGTTAGATATTCAATTACTGGATGCGAAAGGCCTGGCGGCTTTGGAACCTCAAACAAAAATTGATGCATTAGGCGCCATAAATTTCAAATGTGACTCGCATTTGTTTCCCGATAAATTAATGTCTTGTTTAAAACAATATTTGCTGCAAAAAGAAGTAAAACTTGTAACAGGTGAGGTTTCAGGCTTTGAAAAAAGCAACGCGAAAATTACGAAAGTATTAACTGATAACGAAGCTTATGAAACAGATGAAGTAGTAATTGCAACCGGATCCTGGAGCCGTGATGTAGCTGCAATGCTTAATACAAAAATTTCTTTAATGCCAGGAAGAGGATATTCATTTACATTAGATAATTCGCCGTATACCCTTAATCACCCGGCAATACTTACCGAGGGAAGGGTTGCGATAACACCCATGCTGGGAGGGGAAAAAATGCGTTATGGCGGTACTATGGAAATAGTAAATATCAAAACACCACCAAGGTATCAGCGGGTCGAAGGCATTGTAAAAGCTGTCAAAAATTTTCTTCCTGAATTTCAACTTGAAATGCCTGCGCAGGATAAAATATGGTATGGCTTTCGTCCAACCTCGGCAGATGGACTACCTTATATTGGCAGAATAAAAAAATATGAAAACGTTGTGGTGGCAACAGGTCATGCAATGTTGGGATTGAGTTTGGGGGCGGGTACTGGTAAATTAGTGAACGATTTAGTGAACCAGGAGAGACCTGGTGTGGACATAAAAGCATTTGAAGTAGAAAGATTCGGATAGCTTACGCGATATCCCTAATTTGACTAAAAAACGTGTGGTCGCAGGATTATGAAAAATTGCCCGGAAGATAAAAGTGACAAGTAATAAGTTGTTTCATGATATTTTCGACGTAATGAAAAAAGAGGTTATTAAAAAGTGTTATATAACGGGCTGCGCATATTCCGGATGCTATACATAAGATTGAACACTGATACAATTTATTGCTTACAGATTAGACGCCTATTGATTACTAATATACCAATCACTGATACCGTCATATTGCACAAAAACTTTTGTTGAATCTGTCTTTCCCCAATAATCTTTATAATAAACGTCCAAATAATAATGTAGATAAGGTATTGGAGCATTGGGATCATAGATAATTTTTGCACGTGCAGACAATATTTTTTGATTTGGTTCAAGACTAAAATTTTTTTCCGGCATCACAACTCTATCTTGCTTTATAATATTCATATTTTGGGTACTGTCCATATACATATCCCGAATTACCACACTATCTATGACATAAGACGTATGACCAACATTTTCTACAGTAACCTGCGGACTGTAAAATGCCCAGAACGGGATACCGGCGTAGAAACCATTCGTTTCATCTGAAGTTCGTTTAAGCATCGGGGTACATGGATAATGTTAAAGCGCTTTGAACACAACTCTGTGTAAGCCCTGTCGAACATCAATTTTTATCGGTTGCTATTCGCCTGCAATCCTTATTTATTACCACTGAGCAAAACCAGGGTCTTATTCTGTTCTTCATTTCCTAATTTCCATTTTAACGTGTAAGCGTATTCATGAGAAAATAAAAATTTATATGGCACAATATTTCATCAAGCTGCCAAACAGCAGGCAGGGAAATGTAAAAACAGGAATAAGGAAAAAGGATAAAAAAAAATTTATGGATCTTTTTTTTCCGTCGGCGAAATTGAACACCGAAGAAAAAATTGCTTACATAGTGGAAGTAGAGCCGGCTAACGACATTAGCGAATATCGTCTTCTAAAAACAAAGGAGGGAATATGGCTTAATGACGGTGAAGACAAGTGGTTGCGTCAGGGAGAAGCTAGTTTCAATTCGGTCATCAAAAAAGCCATTGATGATTATGAAAAGCTGAACGGAAAACCGCATATTGTTTGAAACAAGCCCGCAGGCTCTTTTGAAAAGGAGAGTACCGATGTGTTGTTTGATTTTTTTCAACTAACTGACAGGAGATAATTAACTACAAAGTATAGGCAGGGAGACATGCGCTGGCAAAGATGCCTGACAGGAAAATAACATCTCTCTCCATATGGTCTGTGCCGGCGTTTGTGATTGCAGACGGTTAGCCGACCGAGAACCCAGAAATTCTAATGAAAACCAGTAATAAAACCACCTTAAAATAAATATAGACGAGCCTTAAGCCGGGGGGCAAAAATGCATCGGAAAATACCGGCGATATGTTGGTGCCGGCGACCAGGGGGTGCATAAAAAACCCGAACCTCAATTAACCGCCCTAACAGTAAAGTTGATCAATTTCGCTGAAGAACTCAACAAAGCCAGTGCGATGAAACTCACGGCAGACCTTTTCCTGGCAGCCATTACAGCAGGTATTGCTGATACACTTTCTTTTGCACACGACTTAAATATTTCATTTAGCGACTTGTCACAATTATTGATACCTGGAACCTGGAAGGCTCTTTACCGGCAAGGCTGAAACGGTGACATCCTGCTTAAACGTTGGGTGGTACATCGGAATTGTATCTGCTAAACATTTAATACAATAGAAGAAAGTATCCATAGAATTATTCAATATTGATAAAGGCTATCATGTATTTTCCAAAGGAGATTACAAAACCAAAAAGCATTCCCATTACGCCATTGAAATTGTATGCAGTACTGAGGGCTCATTTAGAATAACAACCGATCTTTCAAAATATACAAACCTTAAAAGCGCAATCATTCCTCCAAACCTTCCCAATAATTTTAATTGCTGGGGTGCTGAATGTAATCTATTGTTTGTGGATCCCCTTTCGCAGATGTGAAAATATTTTATACAACTGTTCGATTTGCCGTCCTGTGAAGATATAGTCAACAATACGGAGGAGCTGGAAGAATTTCAAAGTGAAGGAAAATTGGATGTTTCATCAATTTTAAAAAAAGCCAGAAACAATCCCGAGGATTTGCGATTGAACCTTTTTATCCAAAACAACCGGCAGGCAAAAAAGATGAAGAGCCATACAAATTACTTGCTTTTATAGACGTTATACGCGTAGGCAGGACAAGAGAAATTAAAATAGCAGTTGAATAACTTTCCAAAATCATACTTACTGAGCGTTCATACTGCCCTTCTTAGAATTAAAACCACATATGATGCCCTGAGCTATGAACGGGTGGAGATACTTCCGTAAGTCCGGGTAATTGTTTCTTTTACACCGGTCATAACATTCTCATGTATAATTTATATACATAAGCATGTTATCATAAACACTAGACTTTTTGATCTGCTTAAAAATTAATATTTTAAAGCGTTGATATAAGCCGGTAAACAGAACATTATGTCACAACACGACTGCATTGGCCAGGCGATGTTTTTATTTATAAAAATGCAAGACCGAAAACGACCAATTTTCCTCTTAGAAAATGCGAATATTCTTTGACTCATATTCTTTGCCTTGATAGTTAATATTTTATGCCTCCTAAGCTATATGTTGGCTATTTCCTGCAACTATTACTATTTTGTAGATAATAGCGACCATTATAAAAAGCAAGAAGCAAATACTATTTTCAAACATCGGGGACTATTGAAACAGGTAGGAGAAAATATTAAGCTGGCAAAAAAAAGACGAAGCCTATGGTATATAAAAACATTTATCTTTAAAATAAAATCGACATTCATGATCAGAAGAATAGCCATATCGTGTTTCCTGATTATTACTTTTGGCGCCAAAGCCCAGCAAAAAGTAGTTCAATTGTACAATGGGGCAGCACCCGGTTCTGAGAGTTGGGCCTATAGCGAAAAAGAATATGATGCCAACAGTGAATATGCTCTTGTAGACAATGTTTCTAAACCTACCTTAACGGTGTATCCGGCAGATCCTTCAATAGCAACAGGTACTGCAGTAATTGTTTGTCCTGGTGGTGGTTTTTTCATTTTAGTTTTCGCTAAGGAAGGTACTGATGTTGTGCATTGGCTGAACCAAAAAGGCATCACAGTTTTTTTACTTAAATACAGGTTAGGCCAAAGCTTCACTGATGCGCCGGGGAAAGAGCTTGATGAGAATATGAAAAAAAGCGATTTCGGACAAAAAATCGCTCCTATTATTCCGTTATGTATTGCAGACGGCAGGGAAGCTATTAAATATGTGCGGGGCCATGCGGCTGAATATGGTATAGACCCTACGCGTGTTGGTATCATCGGATTTTCGGCAGGTGGCACCGTTGCGGCTTCTACCGCTTTTAATTATACACCGGAAAACCGCCCTGATTTTGTCGCCCCCATTTATGCTTATATGCCGCCTTCGTTACAGGGGCCGGTACCCGGCGATGCACCGCCCATGTTCCTTGCGGCAGCAACAGACGATGCCTTAGGGCTTGCTTCGCATAGTGTTGACCTGTATTCAAAATGGCTGGCTGCAAAAAAACCTGCCGAATTACATATTTATGAAAAAGGAGGCCACGGATTTGGTATGCGCAAACAAAATATACCCACGGACACCTGGATAGACAGGTATGGTGACTGGCTTGGACTGCTGGGGCTATTAAAAACCAAATGATCAAACGGCAGTGCCGGGACCAATTTCTAAAATTTATTCTACCTCCGTTGCCGTTGTTCCTTTTAATTCATACAGCCTTGCAATCGCAATGACCCAATGACTCAAATAAACATTTTAAGATGAAAAATATTTGCTTTCTCTTCCTGCTGTTGACAATTGCATTGTTTGGTTATGGACAGGATATCAAATTGTCTGAGCGCCAGCGAAAAGATATTACCGCGCTGATAGATCAGTATTCGCTGGCCCGTGAATCAAGAGATACTGTGCTTCTTAAAAAGATACTTACAACAGATATAGATCAACTGGTATCCACCGGTGAATGGAGGTCAGGCATTTCTGCTGCTGTGGAAGGCATGATGAAAAGTTCCACCAGTAACCCGGGAAGCAGAACCCTCACCGTTGATAAGATACGCCTGGTAACACCAACTTGTGCGATTGTAGATTGCCGTTATGAAATAGCAAATGCAAATAGTGATGCCCGAAAAATGTGGAGTTCCTTCATCATGATGGCAGATAACGGTGTTTGGAAAATATCCGCCATCAGGAATATGTTACCGGCTGGTAAGTAATTTCGCCAACGTTGAAAATTTGAAAAAGTGGTGGTGATGTATGATGAACCATTCTTACAAGAGTTTATAAAAAACATAAACCTGCGGGAAAAGAACAACATTCGAAAGAAGCATTTTTATTGCTCCATAAAAATAACCTCGGGATACCAGTGATTATTCATTCAATATTATTTGCAAATGCTTTTAATTTATTACCACCGGAAATTCACGGTATCCATCGCCAATTGACCACCGGATCCTGTAATTCCCCTTAAAAGTAGTTTTGTTTGCGGGATCTTTGCCATCCCACTGTGTGATGAAGAGTCCCTCCGCGATTTTGCCAGCGTAAATGTTAGTTATTTTTTCACCGTCGATCGAATACAGATCAATTTGCAAATCGCCACCCTTCCATGACTTGCATAAGATAATCGATTTGCCGTCGCCGGGCACTGCATGTGGAAGAACAACCGCACAATACAGGTCTTTGCATGGAGTAAAATTAACGGGTGGTACCGTAATATTTCCGTTCGCATATTTCCTTTTAAAACCTGGTGGATTGGCAAGAACGTTTTTTTTATAAACAAGGTACCTGGCTGACGTAGTATCGCCTTTAAATCGCAATTCGTAAAGGTCGCGGATGGTTTGGTCAAAATCGAGTAGCGCGGTCCAGAGCTCACCACCATTTTTAACGGCATTGGAATGGCCGAAGGCATGCTGAAAATCTGCAAGTCCTGTGGTATCTCCATCTGCTCCTAATCCATTTGAATTGATAAATTTGGGATGTACCCTGTCCTTATTCCACATTACCTCCAGGTTTGTATTGATGATTCGGCGGATATCCTGTTCATCAAATACGATTCCGTAATGGTATGCTTCCGCTATTTTTTCTACCTCACTTGCCTGGTATCCCGACCGCCAGGGATGCACCCAAATCCCATGTCGGGTATCTTTCTTTTGTAAGTCAACATCCCCCGCGTAAAGCGGTTCATAATAATTCCAGCAATAATGATTATCAAAAAACTGAAAGTGGCTTTTCGCGGTGAAGAAAATTTTCTCTGCCCTGTCGCGGTAAAGTTTTTCACCGGTGAGCCTGTGAAGCTTAATGAACACCAGGCCTGCATCCATTTGTTTATTAAAAGGATGGCTCACGCCAACCTCTGGTGCACCAGGTGCATAGATCCATTCTTTTAAGTTTCCTGGTTTTAAAAAGTTGCCGGAATTGACATAACCCCCAAACGGCCCGTCTTCTTTCCATGTATCTCTTTTATCATACTTTTCAGCAAAATTTTTTTTGACTAAATCGATATAAGCTTTTGTCTTCCGGCCATATATTTTCTTTAAATTATCATCATCATTAACAACAAGGCAATAGTCCAGCATTCCTTCAAAAAGAAGCGCATCGCCGACCAATACATCCTGCCAATAGCCATTGTCTGATAAAAAAGGGCCGATCCATCCTTTGTAACCGTCAGGCGAAACGTCCATCCTGCCAATAAGGAAGTCGCAATACTTTAATCCCGCATCCAGCCACTCTATATTTTTCGTTTCCTTATACTTATCCTTGAATCTCCTCAATGACCCTACGGCGTACCAGCAGAATCCTTCCCCTTTAGCATTTTTTACAAAGTCAGGATCGTTAATAGCTTTTTCATACGATTCCTGTGGTGTAAGATCAGGCGTCTTAGGGCTTTGTGCATTCGAAGTAAACGACAGGCACATAATGATGCCAATTGAAAACAGGATATAGCTGAACTTTGACTCTCGCATTAAGGTTATACCGTTTGAATAGTGTTATTGAATGAATTTATAAAGAGAGTTGTTAGCCAAAACAAAAACAAGACTTTTCAGATCAATGATTAATTACCTGTTTACCTCCGTTAAGCGCTATTTCAGTATCCTTATATCTGAATGTCCCTTTCAAATTTTGGGGTAATTCCACATACCCGCTAATCTTATCTTTCGTGTCTTTTTGCAAATGAATAATTATGTCTCCTTTTGGGTGTGGGAACCTGGCATCAATTAAATGCAATTTTCCAAAATTTGGTGCAATAAGTACGGTTTCAAATCCCGGGGAAGACGGTTGTATGCCTGCTACCAGGCTTAAAAAGTCGAAAAGCGGGCTTGCGCTCCAGGCATGGCAATCTGAACGGGGATTTGTGTCGATTTCCGCAAATGTGGTTAATCCCTGGCTGAGCATCTTATACCATGTATCAATATTATAAAGGTATAGATCGCCCAACCCGGTTTTTTGCAGGCACATGAACAGGTAAAACTTAAAATAGATGGCAGGCGGTATAATGTTCTTGTCTGCCAATGCTTTTTGTAGTATCTCAGCTTGTTTTTCTTTTTCGATTGTGTTTGTTAGAATTGCAAACAATGTCGTGTGAAGTGAGAAGCGCTTCTTTTCCGGAGTTTCGGCAATTAACCCGCGACTATTATCATAGCAGTTTAGCAATACTGCTCTTTTAATATCAGTGGCGAGCTTTGTATACTTTTCTGCAATGCCGCTCTGTCCGAAATACGTAAAAAGATCCGCAGCATTTTCTAAGGCATAAACAAATTGGAGAGAAATTAATGCTGAATGTCCATCATCAGCTCCGTCGGGGATGCCTGATTGAAACTCAGGTGTATAATCCGTGAACTGCCACCATTCAAGATTACCCAGCATACCTGTATGGTCAATTTTCTTTTCAAACCAGCTTAGCACATCCTGGATCCCCTGGGTAAAACGCCCGATAAACAGCGAATCTCCTCTGTACATGTGATAATCGTGCAGCATATTGATCCACATCAGCGAGTATGTTGGAATAATTTGAGGTATAGCTGAAGGATACCTGCTAAGGGTGAGCCCATCAGGAATGCGGGAATGATCAAATAATTCCAGTGCATTTTTCATAAGCCTGTCATCGCCGGTTACATATAACGAGATCAGTGCCTGTATGCGTGTATCTCCCACATACTGCAATTGCTCATAATAGGGACAGTCAAAATAAGTTTCATTGGCACAAAGCCTTGCAGTGCGCCATGCGACATCCCAAACCTGTTTCAGTTTTGGATCGTCGGTATTAAACGTCGCTTTTTGGGTAAAAGGATATGCCGAAAAAATATTGTGGAAATCGTTAATGACTAAATCTTCATTGCCGGTTTCAATATCAAGTTGTACATAGCGGAAGGTGCGCAACCACAGGGTTTCAAACAAACGGTTATCGCCTCCATCAGGATAATACCAGTCATAATAACCGGATATTTCTTTTCCATCTGTCTCGTTCCTGTTACCTTTTTGACCTTCTTTATCCCGAAGAGCCTCGGCGTAGATTACTTTTATTTTACTGCCGGATCCTTTACTTATGCTGAATTGAGGATAACCGATCGTTAAATAATTCTGATCCAGCAAAAAGCTTATTGTAGAGTGGCTTTTAATGATGGTTGGAATTCCGGATATAAATCCTCCTCCCTTTGCCCCCTGGGGATAATTTGTCCGCACCACATTCTTAAATCGTTCCTCTTTCGTTTCAGGTAGTGGAATTTCGCGGGGAACAAGGTGAAGGCCGTTCCCATAAATAAACCCCCTGCCAACACCCTGGTTTGAAATCCGGGGAACTACCCAGGCTGCATCATTAAAATTTAATTCATTCCAGTTCCAGGGATATAATTTTGCGTCTACACTATCGCAGGGGCCAGCAGCATAAAAACCTTTCACCATATCAAACGACACGGAAATAGGATGATACGCAAGGTTTTGCATTACTTTCCATCCATCGTTGCCCGTATTCACTTCATCGTATGCACTATCCTTTGCCTGCAAAATAAATCCCGTCTTAAATGAATGCTGTGCCAGCGGTTTATTAATTCCAAAGTTAATTACTTCGGCGGCGACCAGGTTTTCGCCAGGCTTCAGCAACGCCGCAATATCAATTGTTTCATAATTCCAGTTGAACTCATCGCCTCTTGCAGGGCCATTGGCGATGTACTTCCCGTTGATGTATAATTTGTACCGGTTGTCTGCAGAGATAAATACAAAAAAATTCTTTGGCACTTCGGAAAGTTGGAATCTTTTTCGAAATAGAAAAACGCCATAATCCATCTGCGATGCTGTGGGATGTGCTATCCAGGATGCTTTCCATACATGCTTTGTCACCTCGATACCATTTGCAGTAAGCCTGTTTTTTGATTCTGGTATTTCCTGGCCATAAATATTGCAGGAGCACAGGAGGAAAAAAATAAAATAATTTTTGATTGCTGAAGATTGATGGCCGGTGATGAAAAGATTAAAGATAGACGGTGCTTGAAAGTTAATGCCTGTGGCCTGCAACAGCTCGGTGGTTTGCAACAATATCACTTCACCATCACCTCCCCGAGCTTATACCATCCCGGTTCTTTTTCCCGTTCTGTTTTCAGGGCTAATTGAATACTTTTATTGTGAAACCCGCATTCGTCACGCATACTTATCAACAGGTCATATTTGCCTTCGGTTAAAGTTTTACCTGGATGCACAGCATATTGTTCAGCAACTATTTCACCGGGCAGCCAGTTCCTGTTATCGGATTCTGTCATTTGTTCCGTAAATGCTTTACCAGTATTTTTATTCACCAGCTTAACAAAAAGTTTATACCGATAGTAGGCTGGTGCTACGCCGTGATTTTCCCATGTGATCCTTAGATAGTTGCTGCTACTGCGGATGCGAAACGTATCTGGCATTAAAGCAAATTTTGGAAAATACCAGTAACCAGCCCCGTTAGCCAGCCGGCAGGCATATTGATAATTATCCTTAAGCCATTCGCGGGGATAATAGTGAAAACCTATTATAGTGGCATGCATCTCATGCATCGCTTTTTCAAATCCGGAGCCATCTCCCCACATCCCGTTTTTCAAGGCATCACCGTAATGATCTGACTCTAAAACTACCGGTATTTTCCGGTAAACCTTACTGTATAATTCCGGCGTGCGAATGCAGGAAGGCCCAAATCCTAACGTTTTATACCAAAGCACGTTGCCGCTGTCATCCCTAAAACCAAGCCCTTTTTTAAGCGCGTAATGGTATATTTCATAATCTGCGCCATCATCAGTATCCCTTTGCCCGATATAATCATCGCTCAGGATCAGGACTGATCTTTTATAGCAACGTTTGTAAAGGTCAATATGTTTTTTTACAACATCTGCAGGAACGTCTGTCCATCCTGAATAGGCGGTATGCCCTTCCCCCCACTCGCCGATACTTCCAATATCAATATACTCCACCCAGGGCTTGCCATCATAACGCGCAGCAAAAGCCCTATGGAATTTTTCCAGCTTTGAAAGAAAAACAGGATCACCATAATCCGGCGCCCACGCTTTGATCATAAGATCAGGATGGTCGATAAATTTTCCTTTGGCACCGGCCTTTCTCACCCATTCGGGTGTGGCGTAAACTATTTCGGTTTCCTTGCAGGTTATCCTGAATGAAATTGTGTGCCCCCAGGCAATCCACCGGTTTATAATGGAGTCAATGAGCTGCCAGTTATACACGCCTTCCACCGGCTCCAGGTAACTCCAGGCGAGCCTTAAATATATATCATTCAGGCAGGGGAAATCGGGAAGCGAATCACGCGGACTCATTCGATTTCCATAATTAGTGATCCCGTTATCATAATAGTGAATACACCAGCCCTTGTGCGGGTTATTACAAACTTTTGCGCTGTCCCAATAATGCTCAAGGTTAAAAAACACCCGGTTTTTATAGGTCCCCCTACCTTCTTCCGGATTGGTACCAAGGGCCTGCGACCGGCACAACTGGCCTGTGAGCACCAGGCAGATTACCAACAAATAATTGTATTGTTTCAATTGGTGGCCCCCGCTTTACCCAAAACATCATAAGTTCTGCGATCGGATCCGGGATAACTTTTTTTTAAAGGTTCCCCCAACCTGTCGGCAGAATAAATTTTCATTAGTATAAATTTTGAGTGTAAAAAAATTTGCAGTTAATTATCACCATCTTTAATCATAAAGCAGTGGCCGTTTTAAAATATTAAATATAATTGGCCCAGACCCTGATTTTTTACCCGATATTGATTTTTACGTACCCTATTTTGTAGTAGATTTACAGAATTAAGCCAATTCATATGAAACCACATTATAAACCGATTTCATCTGATGAGTCTAACCTGTTTAAAGATGTTATCCAGGAAAATGCAAAAGAATTCGAGTACCCCTGGCATTATCACCCCGAATACGAATTAACCTATATTCTTGCCAGCCAGGGTGTGAGATATGTTGGAAACAGTATTGAGAATTTTTTTGATGATGACCTCGTTCTGATCGGTTCTAATCTGCCTCATTGCTGGATAAATTCAGAAGAGCAAAAACAAAATGCCAGCGCAATAGTAGTATATTTTAAAGAAGGATTTCTAGATAAAGCATGGATGGAAAGTTGCGAATTTGGCGCAATTCGCAGGCTTCTTGACTTATCGAATAAAGGTATTAAGTTCAATAAAAGCATCGCATTAAAGTTAAAAGAAAAATTTTTTGAATTACACAAACTTCCATCGCTCAAAAAATTAATCCTGTTGCTGGACATCCTCGAGGAATTGGCGGAAACTACTGAACTTCACTACCTCTGTGAGCAGGGATTTAGCTGCGAACTTAATCACAGCCATAACGAACGTATGAATATCGTTTATAGCTTTATAGAAACGAATTACCTTAAAAAAATATCACTTTCAGATATTTCAAAGTGCGTAAATATGAGCGAGGAATATTTTTCAAGATTCTTCAAAAAGATCATGAAAAAATCATTTTTCGAATATTTGAATGAATACAAAATCACTAAGGCGTGCAGGCTGCTTATAGAAACTGATAAGCAAATAAGTGAAATTTGTTATGCTTCAGGATTTGAAAGCATTCCCTTTTTTTACCGGCAGTTTAAAAAATTTAAAAACTGCCAACCTAGAAATTACCGGATCATTTATCAAAAGATATCAGACTGAAAAATAAGGATCCGTTTCCGGTAATAAACCACAGCAATTTTATATTGAACACAGCTGCTATTTGTCGTTCTTTTGTAATACCTGTATGCCGCCATTGTTCCTGGAAATAATAACAATACTTCCTTTTTTACTTTTGCACCTGGAACGGAAAAAAATTGCCTGTAAGCAGCAGGTCTTTTTTATCATCACCATCATAATCTTCATAAGTTATTCCCTGCACCATGCCAAACTGCGCTTCCGGCGGTAACGGCTTTAATTGAAACCAATTCTTCCCGGCTTCATCGCGAAAATATCTTTTAGCCAGGACGTCCGCTTTATCCTGTTTAGCTTCTGCAATGTCCACCCTGGGAAGAATATCGCTTAAATCTTGACCGGTTACAAAGGGCGGAGCGGTTAAGTAAAGATGTAAAAGATTTGGAAAGAGGCATAGCCGGTTTAATCTAAATTGCAAAGCTCAAATTGCTATTACTGTATATCAATTTAGTAATCGGCGGCAAGTAAATAATAACCCATTTTAAATTAAGGCCGCTTGAATACTTCCAACTCAATAATCATCAAATGGATGAAATTATCAGGAAGGTATTGACAGCATGCCGAAACTGGAAAAAAGTAGCTGATCATATAGGAATATCAAAGGTGGCACAGGAATTAATGTCTAAAGCATTTTACGAGGTGAATAAATAATTAAGAT
>JBDTZL010000091.1:0-2055 GCA_040005125.1 Ginsengibacter sp. | reverse complement strand
ATAATTGCGACAAGCATCAAAGGAAAAAATATAAATTTTGAAAGATTGGTAACATTAGGGTAGCCTAAATATAAATAGGGGCCCAGTATACCCTGGGCCGTTAATCCTGCGATAATTACGGCAGTAAATAATGCCGTTTTAAAATAGCTGATATGTGTTTTTGAAAGCTCTTCCACAGCGAATACGATACCACCCAGTGGCGTATTGAAAGCTGCGGCAAGCCCTGCTGCAGCTCCGGTCATAATCATGTTGCGCCTGGAAATTTTAGGCCACCACGAAGGAAGCCACTCATTGATTTTTCTAAAAACGGTACCCGCAAGTTGGATGGTGGGCCCTTCCTTTCCAACAAGGCCCCCACCAAGTATCATCAAAAAACTCGAAAAAATCTTTACTATGAATACTTTAATGCTTAATAATTTGGTAACCTTTCTATCCTCACGTGGGTTAGCAAGTTCAATAGCAGCCATTACCTGGGGGATTCCACTTCCTCCCGCATAAGGTGCAAACTTAGCTACCAGCCACCAGGCAACCAAAAAGCAAACGGGAGTTAAAATAAATATCTGCCATGAATGATAATGAATAATAGAAAAAGTCTGGTTCTCTAATAATGCAAAAATGCGGGAATAAAAAACAGCAATCAAACCGGAAATTAAAGAAGCAATCCAGAAAGGTAATGCCTGTAATAGATTTTGCTTAAGTTTTTCATTGCGTATCCTGTCAAAAGTTCTTTTTAATATTTTCCTGAATGTCTTGAATGCCATTTATATATTTATCGTAAATTAAGGAAGGGCAAATTTACGAAATGCAAAGCATTGATGTGGGCAAAATTCAAGTTGTCCCACAAATTCAAGTCCACTTTCAAAGAAACCAATTGGCTGTTGTTTACTTTTTCTTTTTCGAAGCCTTTGCTTTCTTGTTAAAATCCAACGCAAGATCTATCCAATAGTTGAAGTCTTTTTGCGTTTTCATTCCGGTTTCGTTTACCATTGCATAACCTCTCATTGGCCGATTGGTAAAGTCCATGGTCCTGCAGCCGTTTTTTTCAATTGCCTGGTCATGAAATCCGGGTCAATACGGCACATAAGCTCGTCTTTGATTATGCCAAAGCACATTTTATCATTATACATAAAAGTTAATCCGCCCATCATTTCTGTTTCTTCAATATTAGGCAGGTGTGCAAGCCGTTCACGAATTCTGTCGGCTATTTTATTGTCGTATGCCATGGGCAAATTTTATAGTTTTTCTGCGTTGGATCCAGTGGCAGTTCACAAACTAAGCACCTTAGCTTTCACTGAAAACTTGGCTTTAAAGACACGTCCTCAAACTTTTAAATGTTCTTTCGTAACGGAAGAATTTTGTCCAACAAAGACCATCATGACTTTGCGAAATAGAGGGACACCATCCGGATTTTCAAAGTTATTCACGCCATTCAGGTAATCAATGATGAGAAGGACAAACGTTAAGGATCTTGCACGGCTTAAAAAACTGCTTGAAAAAAAATAATGATTATCAATAATGTCTTAATCTTCATAAATTGTATTACATTCATTTTTACGATATTGGTAATTTAAGAATAAATTCTGCACCTTCACCTTCTTTTTTTTCCACTTTTATTTCTCCGCCATGTGCTTTAATTATATCATATAAGCGTATGCCTGGATGTCTATCCTCGGTGAAACCTTAATCTCTGAATTGTTCTTTTCAGGCAGGTAGGACTGTGCATAAGAGAATGCGTCAAATAAGATTTGTGCAGAAAGTAAAAAGACCTTAAAAAATTTCATAACAAAAATATTTAATTTAAGTCCCTGGCAATTTGTAAAAAGATAAAAAAAAAGCATAAAATCCTATATACATTTTAACCGCCTTTAGCCGGAACTTACCTCTTGTCCATTCCGAAATTATACGGCAAACTGTCAATTACCAGCGATAAATAGTTAATAAAAGGTAATGATATTTTAAAGGCTGTACATACTTTCACTCCTTATAACTACAGTTGAATCTGATGCTGTCATTTTATAAGTTTTGTTCTTTATTAATAATCACAATTGTATTTTT
>JBDTZL010000063.1:0-6846 GCA_040005125.1 Ginsengibacter sp. | reverse complement strand
GTACGGTGGTGTGAGAGGACAGGTAGTCAAATAATGGCTACCTTCCTACTCGATTCTCAATAGCAGGTAAAATTTTCATTGCCGGGCAGGTGTGAGCAGGCTCCCCATAATTAATGGCCGATAGCCCTTGCGTGTGTATTTGATACATAGCTTATTATACTTCCGGGAGTATAAAGTTTGATTATGGAATGGAGGTTATCACATTTTTTTACCATTCATTTTTTTGATGGGATAAACACATTCATATTATTTTTCTTTTTACCTATCTTTGCGGCCTAAAAATTATAATCTTGGCAACAAAGTTTTCAAAGGAAACTTATTTGTATTGGTACGAACTGATGCTTTTACTCCGCAGGTTTGAAGAAAAAGCAGGACAGATGTATGGCATGCAAAAAATCCGTGGGTTTTGTCATTTATATATTGGGCAGGAGGCAATTGCGGCCGGATGTATGACTGCCACAATACCCGAAGACATCTTTATTACCTCTTACCGGGATCATGCGCTTGCAATAGCAAAAGGCGTTTCAGCTAAATCCTGTATGGCCGAATTGTATGCAAAGGCTACCGGTTGCAGCAAAGGAAAGGGCGGCAGTATGCATCTCTTTGGAGTAAAGGAAAGGTTTTTTGGAGGGCATGGTATCGTAGGCGCGCAAATAGGAACCGGTGCCGGACTTGCATTTGCAGAAAAATATAAGGGCACTACGAATACCGTATTATGTTTTTTTGGAGATGGGGCAGCAAGACAGGGAATCCTTCATGAAACGTTTAATATGGCCATGTTATGGAAGCTTCCCGTGATTTTCATTTGCGAAAATAATAATTACGCAATGGGAACTTCTGTTGAGCGTACCTCCAATGTAATGGATATTTATAAACTTGCCGATGCCTACGATATGCCGGGAGACCGGGCCGATGGCATGAACCCTGAAACGGTTCATGAAGCCGTTGAGAGAGCTGTGAAAAGAGCAAGAGACAGTGGCGGCCCTACTTTGATTGAAGTAAAAACCTACCGTTATAAAGGGCACAGTATGAGCGATCCGGCCAAGTATCGCACCAAAGAAGAAATGGAAGAATATAAATTACAGGATCCGCTGGAAACAACTTTGGTTAAATTGAAAACTGACTTTGGCATAAGTGACCAGGAGATTGAAACAATCACCGAAAGAGTAAAAACAGAAGTAGAAGAGGCGGTAAAGTTTGCTGATGAAAGTGCTTTCCCCGATGATAATGAAATGTATAAAGATGTGTATGTGCAACAGGATTATCCCTTTATTACTGATTAAAATTTCCCGTATTAAAAGGATTTGGCAACCAATAAACTAGTAAACCAATAAACCAATAAATAAATAATGGCTGATAAAACGATTGTACATAAAGAAGTGGATGTAATACAAAGGGCCCGCGGTTTTTGGGAAAATTATAATAAGCCGGTAACGTATATAGGTTCTGCTATAATTGTCCTGCTGGTTGGATGGTTTGTTTACAAATACATGTTCAAAATACCACAGGAAGAAAAAGCGAATGATGCAGTTTTTGTAACGCAAAAATATTTTTCGGATTTTAGTAATGCCCCCTCTGATTCAATAAAAATCACCCTTGCTGCGAAATGCCTTAACGGTGATGGCCCTAACCCGGGAGCTTTGAAGATTATTAATAAATTTTCCGGGACCACGGCTGCGAATCTGTGTGAATATTATGCCGGCGCATGTTATTTGAATCTGAAGCAGTTTGACAAAGCAATAAAATTTCTGAAGGATTTTGATGCCGGCAAAGCGACACAAATAAAAAGCCGTGCTTATGGAATGATAGCCGATGCAAGTGCTGAACTTAATAAAAATGACCAGGCGCTGGAGTATTATGAAAAGGCGGCCAATGTAGATGACAAAGATGAATATACTTCTTCCGAATTTCTTTTCAGAGCAGCGCTTTTTGCCGAATCAACCGGTAAAACAAAGGAGGCTGTTGAACTTTTTAAAAAAATAAAAGAGGAGTATCCGCTTTCTGAAAAAGCTGCAGATGTGGACAGGTATCTTGCAAAGCTCGGGGAATTTTCAGAATAAATATTTACAGGTAACTCAATGGCAGCAGTAAACGAAGATCTTTATAATTTCAATACAGGCGCTCTACCAAAGAGTGCCTGTATTGTTATAGTACATACCGAATGGAATTCGGAAATAGTTGATAAGCTGCTGGAGGGCTGCACCAGGATGCTTAAGCATTTTGGTATGAACAATTATAAAACTATAAGTGTGCCGGGCGCTTTTGAAATACCGTTTGCTGTAAAAAATTTTTGGGAGCGGTATCAGAATAAATTTGAAAAGCCGCAGGCATTTATTGCGTTGGGTTGTGTGTTGCGGGGTGATACGCCTCATTTTGATTATGTATGCAAAGCAGTTACCGATGGAGTTCTGCACCTTAACCTGATATTGCCTGTACCCACTATTTTTGGTGTGCTTACTGTCGATACCCAACATCAGGCTGATGAACGCATTGGTGGCATACATGGCCATAAAGGTGAGGAAGCTGCTATATCGGCCCTGAAAATGATGGCGCTGAAGTATTCAATATAATATTGCATCTGCCGTTGCATTTATCTATATTTCTGGTACTTAGATTGTCATCAAAAATATTTTACAACCGTTTTTAATGATCGTAAAAGGAAATTTAAATGAAAGTCCAGTTATTTATACCTTGTTTTATTGACCAGTTGTATCCGCAAACTGCTTTTAATATGGTGAAAGTTTTAGAGAAGGCTACGTGCGATGTATTGTATAACACAAACCAAACTTGTTGTGGACAGCCCGCTTTTAATGCGGGTTTTTGGGATGAGGCAAAGGAAGTCGGCACCAAATTCATAAAAGATTTTGAAGGCACTGATTATATTGTTGCCCCGTCTGCTTCCTGCGTTGGATTTGTAAGAAATTATTATGCCGGCCTTTTTGAAAATTCTTCGCTCCACAATAACGTAAAAGATATCTCTAAAAGGATGTTTGAATTCACCGAATTTCTCACCGGCGTTTTAAAAATTGATAATTACGGCGCGGTATTGAATGCAAAGGCAACTTATCATGACAGCTGCTCTGCACTGCGCGAATGCAAAATCAAAGAGGGCCCAAGGAGGCTTCTCCATAAAGTCAAGGGACTCGAGCTTGTTGAGATGGTGGAAACTGAAACCTGCTGTGGCTTTGGTGGGTCATTTGCTGTTAAGTTTGAGTCTATCTCTATTGCCATGGCCGATCAGAAAGTTCATCATGCGTTGGATACCGGCTCAGAATATATCATCTCTACTGATCTTAGTTGCCTCATGCACCTTGATGGTTATATCAGGAAAAAAGAGCTGCCAATTAAAACGATGCATATTGCAGATGTGCTGGCGAGTGGGTGGGAGTAGCTCATAGTTTATAGTTCGATGTTCATAGTTCGAAGTTCGGAGTTGAAGGTTCAAAGTTCAAAGTCGGCAGTTCTTGCTACTTGCTACTTGATTGCTACTACTTGATTCTTACCACTTGTGACTTACTACTTGCTACTTACTACTTTTATGGGGCTATCGGCTTTAGTTCTTTCCTCATCTTTTGCTCCGGCTTTTCACTGCAATCTTTTGGCGGGAAATTTATAAAGAATGAATTATCATTAGCGCCAAAAGGATTTCCGTTTCAATCCGGCAGCCCTTCATCTAAATTTATTAATCAGCTGATTAGTTCGTTACTTTTTATTATTTTTTGATTTTCTAACGTTGTATAGAGCAAGTTTTCAGCGGGGTTTTCATTTCCTCTTTTAAAAGCTGGCAATTAGAAATACCAGGAAATGAAATCAATACGCTTTCTCGTTTTTCAAATTTAAAGCATTGTTGTTCTCACGCCGGGTTTGTTTGTAATATATAAATACACTGATGTTTATTTAAGGATTTTGGAGATACGTTTATCGCGTAACCGGCGCAGGTCTCCAGACCTGTGACGGTTCGTAACTGGCGCAGGTCTCCAGACCTGTGCCGGTTCGTAACTTATCGGGGTTAAATAAGTAGTATCCGCTAATCTTATGAAAAATAAAAAAATTTACGCAATTATTATTTGTAGCCACATTCAATAGTAATAATTATTGTCAAAAACAATTCCCCTTTTACAACAGAAAATCTGATCTAATTACAATCAGGTGACGAAAAAGCACAGGCCTTGAGACTTGCGCCAGAGTATAGCAGCAGCAGACCTATTTGATCCTGCCGGGTAAAAACCAGAGATCCAGGAAACCTGGAAGAAAATACTACCGATGAGTCTTTATTTTCTAAAACCTCCTATAAAACTATGTGGTTAAACTATCAGATGTTTCATAATTTAAAAATTATGGGAGTTTTAGTAATAAAATAATGACTAAAAGAATATTTTCATCCTCCAACCGACGGATAGACTTGAATTGTAAATTTCGTACATGCCTATCCGTTATAAAGCAGTGAATAAAATATTTACTATGTTACGTTAAATGTAAAATGCCGAAAGATAATAACACGAATTTTATGCGCCAATTACACGAATTACTTGGAGCATTTATTAATTCGTGTAACCTGCCCGCCGCCAGGCTGATTCGAATTAATCCGATAGCTATCGGATCGTGTAATATGTATAGCGCTAAAATTTAAAACCATTCAAAAAGTTATCAATCCCACAACCATTTCAAGATACTTCGCATCAATGTCATCAAAAAAATTATACTCCTCACTATCTACATCTAAAACGGCAACTACTTCTCCATCCTTTATAACCGGGATTACTATTTCTGATTTTGATAAACTGCTGCACGCGATATGCCCCGGAAATTGTTCAACATCAGGCACAATAAGTGTTTTGGCTTCCTCCCAGCAACGCCCACAAACGCCCCTCCCTTTTCTTATCCTTGTACATGCCACCGGCCCCTGGAAGGGCGCTAACACGAGTTCGTCACCCTTTACCACATAAAAGCCAACCCAGAGCCACCGGAATTGTTCTTTAAGCGCTGCAACCACATTTGCCATATTGGCAATAAGATCAGGTTCTCCCATAAGTAATCCCTTTATTTGCGGAACCAGGGACCAGTATTCTTCCTCTTTGCTTCCATGTACAATCTGCAGGTCGTCGGCCATATTAAATTTTTTTACGAAGGTAGGAAACATAAAGAAAGAACGGGTCACTTAAACTAATCAACCCAGGGACACGGTGTCCCCACCAACCACGATCAGCGCGGCCTTACGACAATTGAAATGTTCCCTCACATACAACGACGAAAATAATTTGTCTTATATTGCGATAACCCAAAATCAGAATATCGCTTATAGATATAATTTCCGACAGTGAATCATACCATAACAGATTTAAGTAATTTAAATGATAATCAAAGGGAAGCCGTCGTTAGCGAAGACACCTCTCTTTTAGTCCTGGCTGGTGCAGGTTCCGGCAAGACAAAGACCTTGCTCCAAAAACTTGTATACCTGATAGAGGAAAAAGGTGTGAGCCCTTCAAATATCCTTGCGGTTACTTTCGCGAAAAATGCTACTAATGAAATGATTGACCGTTTAATCATTTCAGCAGACACAACAGGACAATATGAAAGCATGTTGGTTAATAAGAATATGCGTAAACAGGACAAAGACAGAGAAAGATATATTTGGCAGAAAAAGTATAAATGGATCGATGGTTTAACTATCAAAACTTTTCACAGTTTTTGTTATAGCATCCTGCGTAACTATGGAGTGAATGAGTTTGACAACAAGTTCAAAATTATTGGAGACGAAAAAAAAGATGAAGAAGAACTTTCGAAAAATGTTGCACCGGAAACAGCTTTTGAGGTAGTTCATAAACTTTTGATTGAACAATGTGAGGATACAGAGTTTTTACTTCTGCTAAAACGTTATATTTTAGACTACATCATTGACAAAATTCATTTAAAGCAAAACGATAATAAGTTTTTGCCAAAAGACGGTAAATATTTTACGACGCTTGACGGAACTAAAGTCCGTTCAAAATCTGAACAGTTTATTGCCGATTGGTTTTACAGGCATAGTATAAAATACGAGTACGAACCTTTACTTAATGTAAAAGACTTTGCCTTTCGTCCTGACTTCTATATTCCCGAAGCGAATCTTTACATTGAACATGTAAGCAATAAAAGTTTTTCAACCAAAGACAAGGAAGAACAATTCCAAATAGGAAATTTACTTTTAGTTAAAACCTATGAAAGCATGACCAGGGATTCTGCTTTATTCAATCATACCCTGGACAAGATTGTAAAAAACCGGTTGCCTTCAAATTATCACAAGACAATAGCATTAACATATAAGGAAGAATTTAACGGTTACCACGAAAATGTAAAGGATTTCGTTACTCAAATCATGCGCATCACCGATATGATTAAAGTTGAGAATATTGAGTTGAAAAAAGTTTTGGAAAACGCAATGAAGGACCAACACGAAAGGGTTAGAAATTTTTATGAATTAGCAATTCCAATAGTTGAAAAATATATACAGTATTGTACAGACAAGTCATATCTTGACTTCAACGATTTGATTTCGCGGAGCACTTCACTTTTTAAAAATCATGAAGACATCGCAAATAAATATAAGAACAAGTATCAATACATTTTAGTTGATGAATTTCAGGACGTGAATAATTTGCAGGTTGAGCTGATCAGGCTTTTGCTCACTGAACAAACACAATTGTTTTGCGTAGGTGACGACTGGCAAAGCATTTACGGTTTCAGAGGTTCTAATGTAAGCTACATTATTGACTTTGAAAAACACTTTCCAAATTCAAAAGTTGTAAAACTTAATTTGAATTATCGCAGCACTCAAAACATTGTTGGAGCAAGCAACGAAGTAATCAA
>JBDTZL010000062.1:0-6902 GCA_040005125.1 Ginsengibacter sp. | reverse complement strand
TTACCGAACAAACGGCAAAAGAAAAAGTGCAAAAAGCTGAAGATGCCTGGAATACAAAAAATCCTGCTTTGGTTAGTGAGGCCTATACCGAATATACTGAATGGCGAAATAGAGACAAATTTATAAACGGCAGAGATGAAGTAGTGAAATTTTTGACCGAAAAGTGGCAAAAGGAATTAGACTACAAACTTAAAAAGGAACTATGGTGTTTTCAAGACAATAGAATTGGAGTACGATTTGAATACGAATGGCACGACTACCAAAACCAATGGTATAGAAGCTACGGCAATGAAATGTGGGAATTTAATAAATATGGACTAATGCAAAAACGGTTTGCAAGCATCAATGATACATTGATTGATAGCTCTGATAGAAGATTATACTTTTTATCTTTGCAGAATGAAAAACGTAGGGACACATACAATTATAAATGAGCAAAACGGGAATCTTGCCTTTAAAATAATTTCTTTTATTGATAATTCACACTTTGATTATTTTCAAAGAAATAACTTCCATACATTAGTACTAATTACTGAAGGAGACGGAGAATTACAAACAGCTTTTGGAGTATTTAAAATTGCCAAAAAATCGTTTTTTGCTTTTGCTCCCTATCAACCTTTTATGATTAAAGGAAAAAATTGTCAAGGAATTGCAGTACAATTTCATTCAGATTTCTTTTGCATTCACAAACACCAAACTGAAGTTACCTGTAACGGAGTTTTGTTTAATAACGTTCATCAACTTCCTTTATTTGAGGTAGATTATGATTCATTTATGTCATTTCAAGAACTATTTGTAAAAATTGCAAATGAAATTAATAATAGCTCTGTTGCTCAATATGAAATGCTGGTTTCCTATTTGAAAATAATTTTGATTACCTCTTCACGAATTAAGTTGGAGAGACTACCGGCTAACTTTAATTCTGAAAATAATGAAGCAGAAGTGTTACAAAAATTAAAAGAATTCATTGAAGAGAATTTCAAGTCGGAACATTTTTCTGAATTTTATTCAGCCAAACTTTTTACTACACCTAAGGGTTTAACGAAACTCCTAAAAAAATATTACAGTAAAACCTTTACTCAGTTAATAACCGAAAGATTACTTATAGAAGCAAAAAGAGAATTATACCTGACCAAAAAATCTGTAAAAGAAATTACTGCAGAACTTGGATATAACGATGAACATTATTTTAGTAGATTCTTTAAAAAAAATACCGGCATTACAACGCAACAATACAGGGAAACGGTCGGTTTTGCTAAGAAAGAGGAATAAACAAAAAATAGGCTGCTGCTAACATTATGCGTGTTGAAGAAAGCCCCCGATTTAAAAATTGATTGAAGAAAATAAAAAAGCCCTGATCATTAGAGACCAGGGCTTTTTGCAATACGATGTTGAACACCCGAATTTATACAAGCCGGGAAGACGTGATAATAATGGGCTGTAGTGTATGGTTTGGCAACAGTTCCCAGCTTGCAGAATACTAATGAACGATAGTAATAACAATGGACTCTTAACCATAAATTTGGCAACAATACCGGGCAGACGAAATATATTTCCAGTCCTGCATAAATGTCTATCGTTAGCGGTCATTGTAGATTGATTCATTAACTTTAAAGATACAGACAATGGAAAAAAAGTCTATAACAAAGAAAAAAGCAAAGAACCCAGGCGGATGGAAAACCTGTAGTCGTGGCCATAAATACCGTGGTTCAGGTCCTTGTCCAGTTTGTTATCCAGGCAGCAAAAAAAAATCATGAAAGAAAACACCGGGACTATATTGACACATGGAGCCGGATTAGGAAGTTTTATTTGGGAAGACCTAATACCATTTCTCAATATTCCAGCTTTAGCCATTGATTTTCCTAACAGGAACGCCGACGATAATGCAACCGCTAATCTGACTTTTCATGCTTACACAAAATCGGTAATTGAGCAAATGGAATAAAAAGAAAATTATTTTAGTAGCTCATTCCATGGGTGGTTGTGTAGGTTTAAAAATTGCCGAGCTCTTTAAAAATAATTGAAAAAGACCTTTGTAATGACCTCATAAAAGAACAAACAGAAAAAATAGTTAACGACGTTACACCCGAAGCAAAACAGCTTTACACAAAAGATATATTGATGTCGCTACACTTTATATTCAACTTACCAACGCCAAGAGTTTGCCCATGGCGACACTAAGGAAAATGACAAAGAACTTAAACGCAGCCCGTATTGAAACTATTAATAGTGGACGTTTACCAATGCTTAGTAATTCAAAAAAATTATCGGATGTATTGAATGGATTTAGTGACAGCATAACGACGAACCCATAACATTGGGTTTGGCAATAGCAGGGGCTGACGTGCGTTTCATCAGCTTTTGTGCTGTTATCCTCAGTAGTTCGGGCTGAAATTTCTTTGTTCAACTTTTTGTTTATAATTTCATCTTTGGTAATTCTATTGGGGTGACGTTCGGGCGAAAGAATATAAATTTCCCTGCCATCTCCAGGCCGTGTCCGTTGTATGTCACCCTGTATGACATTCTCTATAATTCACACAGCAAACAGGCGATATGTTGGCAATATTCTTGCTGAAACAATTTTATTTATCAGTAATCATAAAAAACAAAGGAGGACATTATGCCGAAAATTAAAACAGTGCGAGGAATTGAAAACCATAAAGTAGTTTCACGAACAGAATGGCTCGAGGCCCGGGTGGATTTGCTCAAAGCCGAAAAGGAATTGACGAGGCGCAGTGACGATGTTACGCAGAAACGACAGGAACTGCCCTGGGTTAGAATTGACAAGGAATATCAATTTGATACTGATGGAGGAAAAGTTTCCCTCGCTGACCTTTTCAAAAGTCGTTCGCAACTCTTTATTTATCACTTCATGTTTGGACCTGATTACAAGGCAGGTTGTCCGAACTGCTCGGCGATAGCGGACTGCTTCAACGGATTTTGGATTCACCTGGCTAACCATGATGTGATGCTCTCGGCTGTGTCTCGTGCACCGCTTCAGAAACTCCAGGCATACAAACAGCGGATGGGATGGACATTTCCATGGGCATCGTCGTACGGCAGCGATTTCAATTATGACTTCAACGTCTCGTACACAGAAGAGCAGCAGCGTTCGGGGAACATGGAGTACAACTATCGAAAGGGCAGCGCTAGCTCACGCTCGAACGAAATTGATGCGAGTGAGGCTGCACCTGAAGCTGGAAAGAAAATCGCGGCGAGCGTCGGCACGGACTGGGCAACGTTCACACGGGAGGCTCCGGGTATGAGCGCCTTCATACTCGCGGATGGCGTCGTATATCACACTTACTCGGCATACGAGCGGGGACTGGATATACTCTGGGGCATGTACCAGTGGCTCGACCGTGCGCCACTCGGACGCAACGAAACCGGCATCTGGACCCGTCGTCACGATGAGTACGATACCTTGTCTCAAGAGATAGACATTTCAAAAGATTGTTGTGACTAAATGCCAGCAAATATATTGTCGAGCCAATATAATATTATATGCCCCAGCAATTTCAAAATAGAAATGTAACTGATTGTGAAAAAACGACAATGCCGGTTGAATTTATCACGATATGTGTTATTGCATTCATCGCCGGCGTGTTAACAACTGCTTATTTCTGTTACTCGATGGGTTTTGGAATGAAAATGCCTGGTGGCTGGACTATGTCAATGATGTGGATGCGAATGCCGGGGCAAACATGGTTTACCTCAATGCTATGTTACATGCTCATGTGGCTGGCAATGATGGTGGCGATGATGATGCTGCCTGCACTGCCCACGTTTTTAAAAACACGCCGAAAGTGGACATCTCATTGTTACATGGCGACCGGGTATTTTGCCATTTGGCTTATTGCCGGTATTGCAATTTATCCGGTTGGCGTGTGGCTTGCAAAAATGGAAATGAAATCGGAGCCCATTAGTCGTGCTGTTCCCTTGCTTTCAGGTGCAATATTAATTGTCGCAGGAGCCATTCAATTCACACGTTGGAAAAGGAAACATCTCTTGGGTTGCCGTTCACAATTTGGATGTGCTGCAGCATGCCCGGAACATGAAAAAAGTTTTCGGCTTGGCTGCGAACAAGGTGCAACGTGTTTTGCATGCTGCGCTGCGCCGATGACGATTTTACTTGTTCTTGGAATCATGAACCCACTTGCGATGATATTGATTACAATTGTTATTACTGCGGAAAAACTACTTCCACGTCCCGAAATTACTGCCCGTGTTGTTGGTAGTGCCGCTATCGTTGCCGGTATTATAATGACCATTCATTGGGCATCGCTTACCTCTGCTTAAAGACTTAAGAGTATTGAGACAGACTATAAATAATACAGCGAAAAACAATTCCGAACTTGTGAACAGCATCGCAGTAAATTAAAAGTAAGTTTAAGACCAAAAAAAAATTAAAGAAAATGTTATACTGTACACCTTTCCTATTATTTGACGGAAATTGTGCTGAGGCAATGACCTTCTATAATAAATGTTTTGGCGGCGAGTTAACGCTTACGAAACTTGGTGATAGTCCAATGAAAAACATGTTGCCCATAGAAAAGCACGCCAGGATTATCAATGCGTATCTAAAAAGTGGAGGATACTTATTTCAGGGCTGACAGAATAGAAGGGCAGCAGCCAACAGGCGGTCTAAGGACAAACCACTAAATTGACATTACAATAATTAACAGGCAAAATATTTAGAAAATGGAATTCAACCCAAACAACAATGTTGTCAAACTCTGTCTTCAAGGTATGAGCATGGAGGAAAAAGGCAAACCTGAAGAAGCAAGCAAATTGTTTCTTCAAGCCTGGAACGAATCGACAAACGACTTTGAAAAATTTATTGCCACTCATTATGTAGCCCGACATCAAAAAAATGTTTCCGACAAATTAAAATGGCTCGAAACGGCTTTGCAGTTGGCAGTAAACATAAATGGCGACATTGTTAAGAGTGCTTTCTCTTCTCTTTATTTAAACATTGCTAAATGCTATGAGGACTTAAACGACCCTGACAAGGCAAAAAAGAATTATGAATTAGCAACTTCGTTTAAGGATAAACCGTCGGACAAGGGCCCCTTTTATCATGGGACAAAAGCGGATTTGCAGGTTGGAGATTTACTGACTGCAGGAGGAGATTCCAATTACAAATCTGAACTCAAAATGAATCATATTTATTTCACAGCGTTGGTTAATGGGGCGGGACTTGCTGCTGCATTAGCAAAAGGTGATGGAATTGAGCGTATTTATATCGTTGAAGCGACAGGCAGTTTTGAAAATGACCCGAATGTTACAGACAAAAAGTTTCCGGGAAATCCGACACGCTCATATCGCAGCCAGGAACCATTGAAAATTGTTGGGGAAGTCTCAGATTGGGTTAGGCAAACACCTGAAGAACTGCAACAATGGCGAGAAAAGTTGGCGAATATCAAAGGAGAAATTATTAATTAATTTCATCGTAAACCAAAAATGAAAAACTGAAGCGACACGAATACATAAACTTATTTGTATTAAGTTTTAAATATAGAATATTTTTTAATTAATAATGGTTAAAACTATGAAACAAAACAAATTGTTATGTATGCACAATATGGGCATCGTTGTAGAATCACTTGAGAATGCCATCTCTTTTTTCTCGGAAATAGGTCTGAAACTCGAAGGGCGTGCTACAATAGAAGGAGAATGGTCTGGTCGGGTTACCGGACTGGATTCTCAACAGGTAGAAATAGCTATGATGGTCACACCTGATGGTCATAGCCGACTTGAGATTTCACGATTTATCACCCCACCAACTATTTCAGACCATCGAACAGCACCTGTTAATTCCCTGGGTTATCTACGTATTATGTTCACTGTTGAAGACATTGACGAGCTTGTATCCAGGCTTATTAAACATGGTGCTCAACTTGTAGGCGAAGTTGTTCAATACGAACACTCGTATCGTCTCTGCTACATTCGTGGAGCCGAAGGGCTTCTTATCGGACTGGCAGAACCGCTAGATAATAAATGAATAAATATAAGTGTATTGGGTAACACAGCAAAAACAACGAACCGCTAACATTTAAGTGGAGTAGACGAAAGGCCCCATAAAAGAAGCCCCGATATTTTTGATGTATCGGGGCTTTTCGTTCTACTCCATGTTGACCGCACCCGGCCTAACAGTAGGGTGCAAAATAGCGGCTTTGCAGTGAGCCTGTGTGCTCACAATCAGTACGCGGGCAATATAGCCCTGTAGCTTTTAGCGGTATTTGCATAATAAGCATGATTTTTAATTTTATTCTATAGGTTGTTTTCCTTTATCCGGCTTTTTGCCCATCCAAAGGTTACTTGATGAAATTTTATTTCTGCATGGAGACCCACTTTATTCCTGCAAGGAGGCCCACCTTAAGATAGAAGTAATTGTTCGGGTTTCTATGATGTCTTTTGCCCTTCAAATCATAAAAGGGAATTATGTCACAAAAGCCTGTAACGAATACAAACATAGTTCAGCGAAGTAATATGTTGAGGGAAAACAAGGTGTATATTTGATAGGTGATTAAGTGCAAACTGGCGTGTCCCGCAAGGCCAAAGGCCAGTGCGGAGAAACACGGCAGGGAGAACTAACATAGTTAAGAAATGGAAGTTTTAATTATCTTTAAGTAAGGCAATTTTTAAAATTCCCGGAGGAATAATTTTCAATAATTTAAACAACCAGGTTGCTATATGAATAATCAAAAGAAACTCAGAAGGCAATTTTTAAAAGATTCGGTTAAAGCATCTGGCTTAATGATCATGTCTCCTTTAATTCATAAAGGTACATTCGCAGCACCTGCCGAAAAACAAAAGAAAATAATTACCGCGCCTAATCGCATAAAATTTGCAGTGATCAATATTGATCACCCCCATATTTACGGAATGACTGATGCCAT
>JBDTZL010000332.1:0-6932 GCA_040005125.1 Ginsengibacter sp. | reverse complement strand
TAATCGAAGAAATAAAAAAGAAGATAGAAGAACTAAAGCAGAAACAATTACAAAGAGGTGATTAGAGCAAGACTAAAATTAAAATTGTAACAGCTACAATTACGAAGTTCGCCAAGTCCCCTTTAGGGGATTTAGGGGCTTGCTTACTTACCGACATTGCCCTAAGGGACAAAATAACTCGTTACAGCGGGTAAGTAGTTATGGAAATATCTTAACTCCTAAAATAAATACTATTGCATAATTAAATAATCACTACACTGGAATAATAAACAAAATGAAAACTAAAAACGTTTTCCCGTTTATATTGCAAAGGGGCATGATGGAATGTGGGTCGACCTGCCTTGCAATGATCTTTAAATATTATGGTTATTATAATATTCAAGCGCTTTTAGCAAGAATAACTGAAGTAACAACGGACGGTACCAGTTTGTATAGCCTGGCTGAAGCGGCTGAACAGTTTGGCTTCAAAGCGGAAGCCTATGAATTAACTTATGAACACTTGCCGGAAATAAAGCTGCCTTGTATTGCCCATTACAGCGGAACGCATTTTATTGTAATCTATAAATTTTCAGAGGACTATGTCTGGATTGCCGACCCGGCATACGGAAAAGATAAACTCAGCAAAGCAGATTTCTTAAAGCAATGGAATAAGATTGTTTTAACCATTGAACCGACATCCGCGATCTTTAAAAACAAAGACCTTACTGAAAGTGTTGAGCAATTCAGACAGGAGCGAAAGTCACTTTACGGGAAATTTTACAAGCCCATTCTTGTTTCTTTAAAAAAAGTAATCACTGAAATTTTACTTGCGACCCTTTTCTTGCAATTGCTTGGGTTGATTGTGCCCTTTTTCACGCAAACTATTATTGATAACGTTCTTGTAAATGAAAATAAAAAGTTATTGTTCGCCATACTCATAGGGATGTTTGGAATATTCTTAACCCAGGTGCTTTTATTGTATGTAAGAAATATTTTACTGGTTCAATTCAGAATAAATTTCGAGCTGGAATTTTTCAGCAAATTTTTCAAACACTTTATTTCCCTTAAACAAAAATATTATGACAACAATAAAAGGGAAGATTTCATGGCGCGTTTCCAGGAGAATATCACCATCAGGCAACTAGTGAACCCGGCTGTAATTGAAACTGTAGTGGATGTGGCGTTTATTTTTCTTTATGAACCCATACTTATCTGGTATAACCCCAAACTTGGATTGCTGACTTTAGCTTTTGTAGTTTCATTTTTATTGTTTACTGTTTATTATGCCCCGATCATGAGATCATTGGTGTATAAAGTATTTTTTAAGAACCTGCAAACGCTGGGGGAGTTCCTTGATTCATTGCTTGGAATAAAGTCAGTGAAATTACTTTCAATTGAAAAGTTTAAATTTTTACAATGGAAAAATAAATACAAGAAAACGCTTAATGTGGTTTTGGAGTCAGAGCAAAAAGGAATTATGCTGCATTCATTACAGCGAAGCTTATTTTATTTAAGCCAGGTTACCGTATTCTGGGTTGGCGCCTATATGGCATTAAATGGTGAGATTACTATCGGGCAATATATCGCCTTCACGGCAATTTTTATGATCGTCATGAATTCATTGAACAACCTTTCGCTTATCTGGTATAATATCACAGAGCTTTTTGTAAGCCTTGGCCGCCTCAACGATGTATTGATACAGGAGACGGAAACCTCTTCAATAGTTAACCAGGTTCAACTATTTTCAGCCGATAAAATTCTTGCCAGGAATCTTTCGTTCAGGTATAATGAAAAGAGTGAAGCGTACGTTTTAAAAAATATCAATTTTGAAATTAAGAAAGGTGAGCATATCGGAATAGTGGGAAGGAATGGCACCGGCAAAACCACCCTGGTTAAAATACTTGTAAGCCTCTACCAGGATTATGAAGGAGAGATCATTTTTGGCAATCATGAATTACGACAGCTAAATCCACAGGTATTACGAAAGAAAGTTTTTCTTTTCCCCCAGGATATATACATTTTTGACGGCACCATCAGGGAGAATATCCTGTACGCAAATCTAAACGCTTCCATAGATGACGTAATTCGTGCCGGGCGGCTGGCGGATTTACATGATTTCGTGAAATCATTGTACCTCGGGTACAACCACAAAGTGGGAGATTCAGGCAGTAGCCTATCAGGGGGGCAAATATTAAAAATTGGCTTTGCAAGGTTGTTTTTAAGCAATCCCGACGTCATTATTCTTGATGAGGCCAGCAGCATGCTCGACATTGAAGCTGAAAAAATAATCACCCGAAATATAAAAGAACATTTTAAAGACAGAACGATCATAACTATTGCCCATCGCATGCATACTTTAAAAAACACAGACCGGATATGGGTAATGGATAACGGCGAAATTGTAGAAGATGGCCATCATTATGAGCTAATGGAAAAAAAGGGATTGTATCACCAGTTTATGAATACCTATGTAGATTTTTAAATGGAAGCAAAAGAAACGGAAGGCCTGGAACCTCAACAGTACCAGCAATTATACCGGGAAGACGATGTCCCGTTAAAAGATGTACGCAAAAATGTGTTGCGCAAATTTGTATATATAGGAGTGGCATTATGCCTGCTTTTTATTACGATTGGATTGTTTGTCACATTTCCTGATGAGGTAGAATTACCATTTGTAATTAAGAGCAGCGGATCTGAGCAAATTTATCGTTTTCCCAACCCTGTATATGTAATTGATAAATATATTAAGCCACATGATTCGGTCGTAAAGGGACAGCCGCTGGTACGAATAACATCACCGGAAATTGTTGTCTTAATAAATAACTATCATGAAGCCGAACAAAATTTTGAAAATTTTTCAAGTCAGAAAGTTTTGTCTATTGAAAAACAGAAAATGATTATTACCAATAAAATCAGGGAAAACGAAAATAATATCGGGGAGACACAAAAGCAACTTAGCGTTTTAAATAATATATGGAAAAGCAACCTGGCTGAAGCGGAGTTTGAAAATGATGCTGCATTGAAAAGGTATGAAGTAATGAAAAAACTATTTGATGAAAAAGCAACTTCAAAATTTGAGTTAGATGATTTTGAAACAAAAAAAAATAAGGCTGCTGATGCATTGGAAAGTGCGAAACAGAATTATGAAAAAGTAAAATTCAATCTTAGAACATTAAATAATAAGTACTTATTAGCTAATAATTCTGAAACCGAAGAATTGCATAAAATTAATTTCGATTCAAAGTATGATTCGGCAAGCATCTATAATCAATATGTATTGGCAAAAAATAAAATTGAAAATACTTTTGGCAATTTTGAATTATCCGGTGGCGATCTTATTTTGAAAGCGAATGAAAATGGAATTGTAAGTTATATTTTTGACGGGGAGAAAGAAGTGTCAGCTGGTTCCATTTTATTGAAGCTAATTCATGATACTGCCGGTTTATATGCATGGGTTAAGAGCCCGCCTTCTAAAATCGGGAGACTGGCGATTAATAAATCAGTTGTGCTTAAAGTTGCTTCCTTTCCTGTTTATGAATGGGGTGCCATGAAAGGGCATATTGAAAATTTAAGCTTAACTCCGGATGAGGCGGGGAATTTTTCTGTAAAAATTTCTATTGACAGCTTCGGCAAATTAAAAGATCTAATGCAGATAGGCATGAATGGCGATGCTACAATAATTGTGGAAGAAAGAACTTTTTATTATTACTTCTTCCGGAACGTAAAAAAGGTGTATTACAATGCGACAAAGCCGCATTCAAAATAAAAAATCATTAATGCAATGACTGCTTTAACTATAATTGCTTCATTTATTTTAGCATGTGTATTTATTGTCGCCGGTTTCTTAAAAATCGCTAATCGTGATAATACCTCTCAAACCCTCATCAATTTTGGTGTTCCAAAATATTTTGCCGGTTATCTAAAGACATTGCTTCCAATAATAGAATTAATTACAGGGTTGCTTTTACTCACGCCTTTTGCCGCCTGCGGCGCTATAGCTTCCTTATTACTCCTGATCGTTTTTACAAGTATTGTAGGAATAAACCTGGCGAAAGGCGTGAGGCCGCCCTGTCGCTGCTTTGGGCAATTGGATTCCAGGCCCATTAGTTGGAGAACCTTAATTCGAAATTTCTTTTTAATTATGCTTGCAGGCTTTTTACTCTGGCAAAAAAATACTGAGGATGCTAATTTAGTTACATGGTTTCTTTCCTTATCATTACTACCCCGCATCGGGGTAATTATATGTATTATATTCCTGTTACAGTCTGCCGCCATTGCCTGGTTGCTGCGGCAGTTGTGGCGTCAACAGGGAAGGCTTTTACTGGCAATTGAAGGGCTTCAATCCAGCGGCCCGGGAGAGCGAAAACAAATCCTTTCCGGGCTTCCTGTTCATTCTAAAGCACCCGGCTTTGAATTAGACAGTGTTGAAGGAGGAGTGGAAACACTCACATCGCTCCTGGAATGGGGAAAAGATATACTGCTGTTCTTTACAGATCCCGATTGTGGCCCTTGCCATGAGCTCTTTCCATTCATTAAAAAATGGCAAAGCAATTATGAATCCGAATTCTTATTTATTATAATTTCACGGGGTGATCTTATGAAAACCAAACAGCTGGCTGAAAAAAATGAGCTGGTAAATGTATTGGTACAAAACGATTGGGAAGTAGCTCTTACATACCAGGTGCCGGGCACACCTTGTTTCGTATTTATTTCCAAAGATGGATTAATAGGCGATCAGTTGGCATTCGATGTAAATGGGATTAAAGTGATGGTAGATAAAATTATAAATGGCAATCATCCTGTCAATTATACGAATCAATATTTAAAGGCAAGTGCAGCTTCGGTTTATTATGATTAAGCTTTGAAGTTCAAGACTGGCTTAATTCTTCATAAGTCTCCCTCCGGATAAAATATCTACAACAACAATAAAGTTTGCACTTCATGATTAATTCTTACTGCCCGATTATTGCTACTTTAAACTTTGAACTTTCTGTCTCGCATATAATACCATCACTCACCCCAAATCGTAATGATAAGAATTCTTCCGGGTATATGATCGCGGTGTTCGCATAAATAAATATCCTGCTAGGTACACAATGTGGCGTTCACGTAATTTTTCCCGTAATAATATTATGAGGGGGAATGAATCCTGATTTAAGTAAAAAATTTACTGGTCTTCATAGAACTTACTTCATGCGCCGGGTCCCCTGCGGGAGACTCGGCTGTGACACTGGTTTTTAAACCTCACCCCAACCCCTTAACGATGGAGAGGGAACTATCTTACCATAAACACTTCAATCTTCAACCTTGAACTTTCAACCCTGAACTGTAAAACTATGAACTTTCAGCCCTGAACATTCAACTTATTTAGACCACACCCCTTCAAACCTTGCAGCACCGCCATCACTATAACCCGCTATGCAACGTGAGAGATATCCATCGCCTAACATCGAGTTATATTCTGTTTGAAACTGGCTTCCACTCAGGTGATATTTTTCCCACCACGAGTTATAGTCCGGGGCATTCTTATACCAGATGCCACTTAATCCTGGCTTGCCTCCTTTTACATAACCATCAAGATAAACAAGTTTGAATTTCTCTTTGTTCGTATATTGTTCAAAGGCATTTACAAAATCCTGCAGCGTCATTTCAGGCCTTAAATAAAAACCTCCTGTGTTTTTCTTTTCCCAAAGTGCAGTTACATAGATTTGGCTACCGGCGTAAACACACGAAACATTCGTGGGCACCCAACCTGCTTTATAATTTTTTTCAAAATTACTTTCATGCCATGCAAGTGTCTGGCCGTGGTATGCAAACCAATCCACACTACTGTCTTTTTTCCATACAGCGGCATAGCGAACTTTTCCTTTCAGTAAATAAGAATTAATATTAATTAAACGATAGCCGTCGCCAGACCATGTATTGAATTCATCCTGGTACTTATTGGCATCCATATTATGGCGCGCAACCCACTGTATATTTTGTGAAGGCCTGAAGATGACATTAAAATATGTGCTACCACCAACATCATAGCCGTCAACCCACACCGGGTAATACCCGCAGGGCCATACACTATCAAACTCCTGCTGGTACTTACTTTCAAGTATTCCAAACTTGCAAACTTCTCCCCAGTTGGTTGGGTATGCACAATAAGGATGCGTATCCGATGGAAACACAAAACATGCTTTTCCTTTTAAACCCGGGATACCTTGTTTATTAAGTTTCGACCAGTTCACATTTGACTTTGGCTTTGGATAATTTGCCTGGCCAATAACAAAACCCGTATTAAAAAGTAATGGCCGAAAAATACCCCCTTCCGGCTCAGCATCATTCTTATATGTTTTAACATGAACATGCGTATGAGGGCCGGTTGAATTTCCGGAGTTCCCCGCTTTTCCAAGCAGGTCACCTTTCTTAACAGCTTTACCTTTTTGCAAAAAACTACTGTTAAGAGATCCCTTCTGCATATGCGCATACAGCGCTACATTATTCCCATGGCGGATATAGAAATGGTTTCCCGAACCGCCGTATTCAAACGAACCCCAGAGTTTATCCTGTTGTTTTTTCATTCCTGCGTCTGAGCCGTCAGGCTTCCAGTTGTTGGGAATATTATTTTCAAAATGCAAAACAATTCCATCGGCCATAGCATGTATTGGTTTCCCCCAAATCCTGTAGTGATCATTTTCCTCCCAGTTTTTATTTGGAAGCAGATCTCTCCATGCATCACTTTCATAAGCCTGTACGCCAAGGTCATAAGCAAAAACCTGTTCCCCGCCACCATGCATAGAATACCCGGTCACAAATTCATTTGTCGCGAAATCTTTTGAATCAAACGGAAGGCCCAAAGCCTGCGAATAAGGTTTACAATTTTTCGTAACAGAAATAGGCCCGCGATAATTTTTAAAATGAAAGCTCAAAGTTATTTTATCCGGAAAAGGAGATTCTAAAAAAAC
>JBDTZL010000277.1:0-6940 GCA_040005125.1 Ginsengibacter sp. | reverse complement strand
TGGTTTCATACAACTTTTGCAATTCAGGCATCGTAAATTTTCTCGGCAGAAGATTAAAACCAACCGGGTGAAAATTGAGCTGCCTGCGCAAATTTTGCAAAGCCTCATCAAAAATATGACGGTGATCCAGTATCATTTCCGGAACATCATAAATGCTGAACCATTCGCACGCATCAGAAATATTATCCGGAACAGGTGTCACTTTTGTAAAATCAACCAGGGCGAAATATCCGACGGTAATGAATCTTTCGAACATCCAGCTTTTCTCACTATAAGTTCCCATATATTTTAAAAACTGCTGATTTATTTTTTTGGTAGAACGAGCCGGATCACTAAATACATGAAACTGCTGAAGGTATATTTCATCCAGCCCTGTTCTTTGTTTCAGGATCCGTTGTGCCGCCCGGTCCATGTGTTCATCTTTCAAAATAAATCCCCCGGGCAACGCCCATTTCCCCGCGTACCGGGCCCTTAGCAATAATACTTTTAATTCATTATTATGAAATCCAAAAATTATGCAATCCACCGAGATGTGCCTGAGGTATTTTTCATGCCCATGTAGATAATGATCCCTGATTTCTCTTTCGAAAGTCATATATAAAAGTAGGTGACATCGGGCATATTAAATAAAAAGAGTAAGATTAAGAAATTATTTTTTACATTGTGTCATAATAACGCATTGACAAATTAAATTTCACACAATGAAAAAAACGATTGCCTGTATGTTAGTCGTGCTGGCTGCCCATAATCTTCCGGCACAAATTTATAACCCTGCCAAAGTAAAAAAATTGGTTGGCAAAATGACCCTGGAAGAAAAAGCTAAACTTGTTGTTGGAAATGGCTTTCACATGCCTGGCGCAAAGACTGATGGCCCTGTAATTGGTGAGACCCAGGATAAAGTAGCAGGGGCAGCAGGCACTACATTTGCCATTCCCCGTTTGGGTATTCCTTCAATTGTAGTTTCTGATGGGCCCGCAGGCTTAAGAATTGATCCTTATCGCAAGGGTGATAGTTCTAAATCCTATTACGCCACCGCATGGCCGGTTGCTACATTGCTTGCTTCTACATGGGATACGGCTTTGGTAAAAAAGACCGGGGTTGCTTTTGGCAGCGAAGTACACGATTATGGCGTTGATATTATTTTAGGGCCTGCATTAAACATTCAGCGCAATCCGTTGGGTGGAAGAAATTTTGAATACTATTCTGAAGATCCGGTCGTTGCGGGTTACATGACCGCAGCCGTTGTGAACGGCATTGAATCAAATGGCGTGGGTACATCTATCAAACATTTTGCTGCAAATAACCAGGAAACCAACCGTAACACAGTTAATACTATTTTAAGCGAAAGAGCACTCAGAGAGATCTATTTGAAGGGATTTGAAATAGCCATAAAAAAATCGCAACCCTGGACTGTGATGAGTTCATACAACAAAATAAATGGTACCTATACTTCTGAAGAATATGATTTGCTCACAACTATCTTAAGAAAAGAATGGGGGTTTAAAGGCCTCGTAATGACTGATTGGTTTGGGGGGAAAGATCCTGTTGCACAAATGAAAGCAGGTAATGATTTGCTGATGCCGGGAACGACGGCTCAAACAAAAACTATTATTGACGCAGTAAAAGATGGAACACTTGATGAAAAAGTCTTAGATGAAAACGCGGAAAGAATCCTGAATATTATTTTTCAATCACCTTCATCTAAAAATTATAAATTTTCTGATAAGCCGGATCTTAAAAAAGATGCACAGATTTCCCGCACTGTCGCCGAAGATGGAATGATATTATTGAAAAATACAGACCATGCACTTCCCCTCAATAAAAGCATACATAACATTGCATTATTTGGCATCAATGGCTATGAACTGATTGCAGGTGGCACAGGAAGCGGTAATGTGAATAAAGCTTACACGATTTCACTTGTGAAGGGACTTTCCAATGCAGGCTACATTGTTGATGCAGGCTTAACTAAAGTATATACAGATTATACAAACCTTGAAAGATCAAAACATCCCAAAAAAAGCTTTTTTCAGGAGTTTATGAATCCAACTCCGCCTATTACCGAATATGCCGCACCTAATGATCTCATTAAAAAAACGACAGAAGCAGACATCGCAATTATTGCAATTGGCAGAAATGCGGGGGAAGGAAGAGACAGAAAATTAGAAAATGATTTTAATTTATCCGACACTGAAAAAACGCTCATCAAAAATGTATCGGATGCCTTTCACGCACAACATAAAAAAATAATTATTGTATTGAACATTGGCGGTGTTATAGAAGTTGCAAGCTGGAGAGATGAGGCTGATGGAATATTGCTTGCGTGGCAACCGGGCCTGGAAGGCGGCAACGCTATTGCTGACCTGTTAAGCGGCAAAGTAAATCCATCAGGTAAACTGGCAACAACTTTTCCTATGAATTATAATGACGTGCCTTCCGCGAAAAATTTTCCCGGAAAAGAATTTCCTGAACAGGCAACAACGGGCAGTTTTGGAATGAAGCAAATGCCGGCAGAGGTTACCTATGATGAAGGGATTTATGTCGGCTACAGGTATTACAATACCTACAATATTAAAACTGCTTATGAATTCGGTTATGGATTAAGCTATACCAAATTCTCATATGGGAGGCTCAAACTGAGCTCATCCCAATTCCAGGGAAAGCTTACGGCTTCTGTTACAATTACGAATACCGGAGGTGTCGCAGGGAAAGAAGTGGCCCAACTTTATATAAGCGCTCCCCCGGGAAAGCTTAATAAGCCAAATGAAGAATTAAAATCATTTGCAAAAACCGGCTTACTTAAACCCGGCCAAAATGCAACCCTAAGCTTTACTATTCAACCCCCGGATCTTGCATCTTTTGACACAAAACGTTCCTCATGGGTTGCAGATGCGGGAAAATATACAATAAAAGTTGGGGCTTCGTCTGTTGATATAAAACAAACGGGCAGCTTCAATTTATCAAACGAGATAGTTGTTGAGAAATGCCATAATGTTTTAGCTCCGCAGGGCATAATAAATGAACTTACAGGTAAATAATTATTACAAATAGTTTATTTCTAAAACTCCCCCGCTATACAGGGAGTTTTTTGTTTGTTTGGGCATTGCCACGCTTTGCGGTATTTTTGCAAACCGCAAAATAATTGAAACAGCGGTTACGGGAATATGAAAGAATTTAAGCGATATTTAATAACTGCAGCTTTGCCTTATGCCAATGGGCCAAGTCATATCGGTCATCTTGCCGGCTGTTATATTCCGGCAGATATTTATGTGCGTTACCTGAGAGCGAATAATAAAGATGTAAAATTTGTTGGAGGAAGCGATGAGCATGGTGTTCCTATTACCATAAGAGCGATGAAAGAGAATGTGAGCCCCCAGGAAATAGTTGATAAATATCATACAATTATCAAAAACGGCTTTGAGCAAATGGGTATTTCATTCGATATTTATTCACGCACGTCGAATCCCATTCATCACAAAACAGCATCTGATTTTTTTTTAAATCTTTATGAAAAAGGCTTATTTGAAGAAAAGGAAACAGAACAATTTTATGATGAAGAGAAACAAATATTTTTAGCAGACCGGTACATTACGGGTACCTGTCCGGTATGCGGTTATCCCAATGCATATGGCGATCAGTGCGAAAACTGCGGTTCTTCATTAAGCCCCGAGTTATTGATAAATCCAGGAAGCACTTTAAGCGATGGTATCCCTGTAAAAAAGAAAACAACGCATTGGTATTTCCCGTTGCAAAATTATGAGCCCTTCTTACGGCAATGGATACTCGAAGAACATAAAGACTGGAAAAATAATGTATATGGCCAATGCAAAAGCTGGCTGGATAAAGGGTTGCAGCCACGTGCTATGACCCGCGACAGTAACTGGGGCGTGAAAGTTCCATTACCCGGAGCCGAAGGAAAAGTGCTGTACGTTTGGTTTGATGCTCCCATCGGTTACATTTCTGCCACAAAAGAACTCCTGGCAAACTGGGAAGATTACTGGTGCAGGGAAGATACGAAGCTGGTGCATTTTATAGGAAAGGATAATATAGTTTTTCATTGCATTATTTTTCCGGCAATGTTAAAAGCTCACGGCAATTTTGTATTACCTGATAATGTTCCTGCAAATGAATTTTTAAATATCGAGGGACAAAAAGTTTCCACAAGCCGCAACTGGGCTGTATGGGTCGATGAATATCTGAAAGATTTCCCCGGGCAGCAAGATGTGCTTCGGTATGTATTATGTGCCAATGCACCCGAAACAAAAGACAATGATTTTACCTGGAAAGATTTCCAGGACAGAAACAATAGTGAACTGGTTGCCATCTTCGGTAATTTCGTAAACCGCACTTTTGTACTTATGCACAAGCTTTGCAAGGGTAAGGTTCCAAAGCTCCATAGCGAAATCCTTGATTCAGCGGATAAGCAAATGATGAAGGATTTTTCAAACACAAAATTGAAAATTGAAAATTTACTTGATCAATATAAATTCCGGGATGCATTATTTGAAGTGATTGACCTTGCAAGGAAAGGCAACAAGTATCTACAGGAAAAAGAACCATGGAAGAAGGCTTCTGCTCTTGAGCGCCTGGCACTGAGTGACAACGATCAAGGTTCCCGGCTTACGGCCGACGGTCTTCAAAAAGAGATAGATAACTGTTTGCATATTTGCTTACAGCTAACGGCCAACCTTGCCATCTTTATAAATCCGTTCTTGCCTTTTACTGCGAAGAAAATGATCCATATGTTGAAGGTGGTTGATAAAATGCTTGAGTGGAAAAACGCAGGAAATGCAAAGCTTTTAAGCATTGGCTATAGCCTGAGAGCGCCCGAATTGCTCTTTAGAAAAATTGAAGATGCGGAGATCAGTTTACAGGTTGAAAAGCTAAGAAGCGGTTTAATAGCATCGGTTAATAGTGCAAAGCCAACAACAGATGGTCATACGCATGAAAATAAAATGGAACAAAATAAACCTGAGATAGTTTTTGATGATTTTTCAAAAATTGACCTCAAAGTCGGAACGATAATTTCCGCGGAAAAAGTAGAGAAAGCTGATAAGCTTTTAAAGCTTGGGATTGATATGGGGTTTGAAAAGAGGACCATAGTTTCCGGAATAGCATTACATTTCAAAGCTGAAGAAATAGTTGGAAAACAAGTGGTGGTAGTGGCCAATCTTGCCCCCAGGAAAATGAGGGGCATTGAAAGCAATGGAATGATTTTAATGGCTGAAGACAAAGAAGGGAAATTGCATTTTGTAAGCCCGGAAAATGAAATTAATTCCGGGGCATCCGTAACATAATTGCCATCAACAAAAAAATATTTTTATGACACAGAAAATAGGTTTTATCGGCTTGGGTAACCTGGGAACACCGATCGCTCTAAATTTAATTGATAGCGGTCATACTTTATATGTTTTTAATCGCACCGCTTCCAGGGCAATACCACTGGAAGCAAAAGGGGCTATTATGTGCGACAGTATTGCTTCCCTGGCGAAACAATGCAGTATTGTTTTTACTGTTGTTTCTGATGATGCGGCTTTAAAAAATATTTGCGAAGGAGAAAATGGTTTAGTGAATCATTTACAAAAGGAAAGTGTCCATATATCTATGAGCACCATTCTCCCTCAAACAGCAGCAGATCTTGCATCGCTTCATCAGCAACATTCACAACATTACCTGGCGGCACCGGTTTTCGGAAGACCTGAAACGGCGGCAGAAAAGAAACTAAACTTTACCGTTAGCGGAGACGAAAAAATCCGCAAACAAATTGAGCCCTTGCTTAAAGATGCAGGAGGTTTGAATGTGTGGGATTTCGGGGATAATATTTCTGCGGCAAATACCATAAAACTTTGCGGAAATTTTTTAATTGCTTCAGCACTTGAAGCCATAGGAGAGAGTATCAACCTTGCCGGCAAGAGTGGCGTGGATGCGCAGCAAATGTGGAATATGCTATCCCAGACGTTATTTAATGCACCTGTTTATCAGAATTATAGCAATATTATTTTGCAGAAAAAATTTGAGCCCGCTGCTTTCTCTATGAAACTTGGATTAAAAGACATGAATCTTGTTCTCCAACAGGCAACTTCAGCAAACCAGCCGATGCCTCTTGCATCATTGATACAAAAAAATATGCAGCAGCTCGTAAATAAGGGCAAAGAAAATATTGACTGGAGCGCTGTTTCAATGGCAGAGACAAATGAATAGTTATTCAGTTTATTTTAGTTTTTAAATTAACGGTTAAATATTCTGTGGATTTAAATGAGCCACGCATTTTTTCGCTAATTTCACATTAAATAGTTGTTTAACTAACTAATTTTTGTATGCAAAAGAGAACCATAAAAAAAGTAGCAGTTTTAGGAAGTGGGGTAATGGGAAGCCGTATTGCCTGCCACTTTGCAGGTATTGGCCTGCAGATATTACTGTTGGATATTGCAGTCTCGCCCATTGATAGCGGACTAATTCAACGAAATAAAATTGTAAATGATGCTTTAGGCGCAGCGCTAAAAAGTAACCCTTCGCCTGTTTTCACAAAAGATGTTGTAAAGAATATTACTACCGGCAATTTTGAAGACAACATGAAGGATATTACCGCCTGCGACTGGATAATTGAAGTGGTAGTAGAAAGACTGGATATTAAAAAACAGGTTTTTGACCAGGTCGAAAAGTTTCGTAGGCCGGGTACGCTTGTAACTTCAAATACCTCCGGAATTCCTATTCATCTTATGGCAGAAGGAAGAAGCGATGATTTCAAAAGGAATTTTTGTGGCACGCATTTTTTTAATCCACCGAGATACCTTCGCCTTCTTGAAATCATTCCAACGCCTTATACTGACCAGGAAGTTGTTGATTTCTTAATGCATTATGGTGATTTGTACCTCGGAAAAACCACCGTGCTTTGTAAAGACACGCCGGCATTCATCGCCAATCGTATCGGGGTTTTCAG
>JBDTZL010000103.1:0-23148 GCA_040005125.1 Ginsengibacter sp. | reverse complement strand
GACTGTATGAATTGTATATGATAATTACTATCTGCAAACCGGTAATAGACCTCAAAGTTTTTCCATTCTTCCGGAATGCAAGGTGCAAACCGCAGCGTATCGGCTTCTCTTTTTAATCCGATAAAAGAGTCTATAATAAGCTGGTACATCCATCCTGCAGAGCCGGTGTACCATGTCCATCCACCGCGCCCCTTGTGCTTTGGCTCGGCATAAACATCGGCAGCGATCACATAAGGCTCAGTTTTGTAAACAGCAATTTTTTCTTTGGTGTTACTCCTGTTTACCGGGTTGATCATCTGCAATAATTCCCACGTTCTTTTCCGGTCACCAATAGCTGCAAAAGCCATTACCAGCCATATGGCTGCGTGGGTATATTGGCCACCATTTTCCCTCACTCCCGGCACATATCCTTTAATATACCCCGGATTCAGATCAGATTTATCGAAAGGAGGATTAAACAATTGTATCAGGCCATCTTCTTTACGCACCAGGTGTTTATCGGCTGACTGCATAGCCGTGAGTATTCGATCAGGATCTCCTGCCTTCGATAATACCGACCAGCTTTGCACGATTGAATCAATTTTACATTCTTCATTGTTATGTGAACCAAGTGGCGTCCCATTATCAAAATATGCACGGAGATACCATTCGCCATCCCATGCCTGTTTCCTGATATTAATACGTAATTTTTCTGCTTCCTGTTTACATTTCTTTACAAAGGAACTGTCATTTTTGAGCTGGGCTATTCCTGCAAACCTGGTCAATACGTTAAAAAGAAAGAATGCCAGCCAAACACTTTCTCCCTTTCCATGATTGCCTACCTTATCCATACCATCGTTCCAGTCACCTGAGCCAATAAATGGCAAACCATGTTCACCAAACTTTAATGCATGTTCAATTGATTTTACACAATGTTCATACAACCCGGCTGCTTCATCTGACCTGATGGGCAGGTCATAATAAGAATCTTCTCCCTCGTTCAATTGCCGGCCTTCCAGGAAATGTATTTGTTCATCCAGTATTGTTTTATCGCCTGTGGCGGTAATGTACGCGGATGTTGCGTAGGGCAACCATAAAAAATCATCTGAGCAGGTAGTACGTACACCTCTTCCGGTAGGCGGGTGCCACCAGTGCTGTACGTCTCCTTCTTTGAATTGCCTGGAAGCACAAAGAAGTATCTGTGATTTTACCAATTGAGGCTGGGAGTGCATTAATGACAAAACATCCTGCAACTGGTCCCTGAATCCAAAAGCCCCGCCGGATTGATAAAATCCGCTTCTTGCCCATATACGGCTGGCGAGTGTTTGATAGTTCAACCAACCGTTGGCAAGCATATTCAATGCAGTGTCAGGTGTTTTTATTTGTATTACTCCAAGCGAAGTTTGCCAATACTGATGAACTTTTTGTTTCGCCTGCATTGCCGCTTCTGTGCCTTCACATGCCTTTATAATATCCAACGCATGTTGCATATTTTTTCCCGCACCCAACCGGAATACCAATTCACGTTCCTCGCCCTCTGGCAGTTCAAGAGCAATTTGTATCACACCGCAGGGATCAAATGCAGCTCCTGTTTTACCAGAAAGTCTTGCCCTGTTCAACCCATCCGGGTTATTCATTGTCCCATTGCGCCCGAGGAATTCAGTCCTGTCAGTGGTTATTCCTTTATTGGTTCCGTCGGCATCAAAAAAAGCCACCCGGTTTGCAAATTCTGTGCTGTATTCATTCCTCGCGAGGATAGCGCCACTTCGTTCATCCAGTTCAGTTATGGTATGCTTCAGATATTTCGCACGAATATCTCCTAATACCCATTCTACATATCCTGTGGCCGCAATTCGCCTTTGCCGCCCTGATTGATTGCGGAGTTTTATGATAATGTATTTAACGGGCGCTTCAATGTCTGTAAATACGGTCATTTCAGAATAGATCCCATCTTCGCTATGTTCAAAGACACTATATCCGAATCCGTGACGGGATGTATAAGGATAATTACCCCGGCAAGGTAGCGGCGTCGGCGACCAGAATCTACCGCTCTCCTCATCCTTCAAATAAAATGCCTCTCCTTTCAAATCTGTGATAGGATCATTATTCCAGGGAGTCAGCCTGATCTCATGAGCATTCTCTACCCATGTATACGATTGGCCGCTTTCAGTAATGATACTGCCGAATTCATGGTTGGCCAGTACATTGATCCAGGGAGCAGGTGTTTTATTTTCAGGAGTTGTTGTTATAACATATTCCTTTCCATCTTCGGTAAATCCTCCCAGGCCATTAAAAAATTGCAGGTGTTGCTTCGGTTCAACTGCGGCATATACAGAAGGATAAAATTTGGTAGGACTGAAATAAGGGATGGCCGTTTTTACTTTAGCCCTCCTGTTTATTTGTTCTTCAAGGGTTCCGAAGCGGTCGGAGATAACGACATGGGCAACAGATTCGAACAATATTCTATCCTCATTGGATACCTGATCCGCAGATCTTATAAAAATCCCACCTTGTGTATCTTTCAGGTCGTTGCTCATTCCCGGGGCAATGAGGTTCTGGATCTGGTTATGTAATTCCTGCCGGTAACCACCATGGTCATCGTTCCAAATCAGGAGGTCTACCATCAATCCTTTCAGTCTCCAATACAAATGCGCCTGCACCATTTGTTTTATCAGGTCGATGTTGGAAGAATCTTCGATCTGTACCAATACGATCGGGATATCACCGGAAATAGAATAGCTCCACAAACCCGATTGACCTCTTTTGTTCTTTATGATAACGGCGGGGTCTGCTCTCAAAAGCTGGTTGGAATAAATAATGGAACCTGCCAGCCGAGAATACAACTGTGCATCTGATTCTACTGCATTGATCTGGCGAAGAATTACCTGGCTATGCGTCCATGACAGTTCAAGAACACGGTTGAACAAATGACGTTCCTGGTATTTGTCTATAAGATCATGGCATATCTCTTTGGTTTCCGCCATGCCGGAAATGATATCAATCGTTACCGATTCATTGCCTTCCAAAATAATCCGGTACTGTATGGATACTATTGGATCCAGTACCGATCCGCTATGACCTTGTAAAGGACCTGTGCTCTTTATTATCTCGGGTTGGTTGATGCTATTGCCCCTGCCAATGAATTGATCACGATCTGTTTCGTAAGAAATATTGGTTACTTCCGCGTCATGCACTTTCATGAGGTGAAACATCCACGGCGTGTTTTCTTCAAGAGAGCGTGGCCTCCGGGTGCATATAATTGCATGGCGCTGTTCAATGATTTCTGTCTGAACAAATAAATTACTGAATGCAGGATGTGCCTCGTCGGCCGCGGAGGTAGCCAACACCACTTCTGCATAACTGGTTATTTCAAGCATTCTTTTTTTGCGCGAACGATTGGTGATATGGACCCTCCTTAATTCAATATCATCTTCGGGCGACACGACAATTTCAGTATGTGTTTCCAGCGAAAAATCGCGGCGCCGGAACTCAGCCCTTCCCTGTGAGAATACTGCCTCATAATTTTCTCCCTGTTGCAGGGTTGGCTGGTAAGCTGGCGACCAAAAAAGATTGCTCTCCAGGTCCCTTATATAACAAAAACTTCCCCAGTTATCGCAGGTGCTGTCTTCACGCCAACGCGTAACCGCCATATTTTTCCACCGGCTGTACCCTCCGCCGGCATTGGTGACCATTACATGATACCTTCCATTTGACAATAGCTGTATTTCCGGAATAGGCGTATTGGGAGTTTTGAGAACCCGCACGGACATATCACTGCCGGAAACAATGCTGCTGTCGCCCGCATGTACACTCGGTGAGTAAAAAGTAGATACCCTCGGTATCCTTTCCTGCAATAATAGTAATGTGGATTTTAAATGAACTTCCGATTCAAACCTTTGCTGCATAGGCTTGTTCAGCAGGAGGTAAGAAAGTGAAAGGAAAGACATACCCTGGTGGTGTGCCATGAAGGATCTTATCACTACTCTTTTTTGCTTCCTTATCAAACGTGCAGTTGTATAATCTATCGCTTCAAAAAAACCATATCTCCCTTCAAAGCCCTCTTCTTTTAAAACCTGTAAGTTTTTATAAGCTTCATTTGGCGCCACCATCAGTGCAAGGATCGTTGAGTAAGGCGATATCACCAGGTCTTCGCCCAGGCCGCGCTTAAAACCAATACCCGGGATACCAAACGCCTGGTATTGATAATTGAGGTGAGCATCTACCATATTATATCCTGATTCCGATATTCCCCAGGGAACTGAACGTTTTTTGCCATATTCGATTTGCTTTTGAACAACAGCCTTATTGGTTTGATCCAATAAAGTATTTTCATAAGTAGGCATTACCAGGAGTGGCATGAGGTACTCGAACATTGAGCCGCTCCATGAAAGCAAAACCGCGTTAACTCCCTGGCTGGTAAGCTGCCTGCCTAATGCAAACCAGCTTTCCTGTGGTAATTTCCCCAGGGCTATTCCTACAAAAGTCGTAAGTCTTGATTCTGAAGCAAGCAGGTCATAATAACTGTTATCGCATCTGTGTTCTTCTGCATTGTAACCTATTGATAATAGATTTTGTGATCGGTCAAACAGGAAATCATAATCCATATTTGAAAAATTCATACACCTTGCAGCGAGTTGTTCAATGGTAACGATCAGTTCCTTGGCACGCCTGGAAGCCTCTGTGATGGCGGCCCTGAAACTGGTAAGCCATTCATTTTCCTCATCGCTGTTATCGGGCGCGTAATAACTGATGATTTTTTGTAACAGGATCTGCTCTATTAACGCAATTTGCTTTAAAGTTGGAACAGAAGGTAATTCGGGAATAAGTTTTTCAAATTTTGGAGGCGCCTTTGAAAATAACAACCAGGGTGCCATCGCGTGGATATTGTTTTTCTGTTCAGATATTTGCTGTAACAGCTTTTGGGACCAAATATCCTCTTCTTCATCAGGAACCATGTCCAGTTCAATCAGGATCTTTGTAAGAGACGATTCAAGTTGTTCTATGTAATCTTTTATCTCTTCCAGCGTTTCAGTCTTATCCCGGTAATTTTCTTCCAGGCTGTCGCGGAATTTTACCAGCAGCTCATTTTCTTTGCTATATTCCACCAGTAAACTTGCGGTATCAGAAAGGCCTTTGAAAAAACTTTGGGTCACTATTTTATTGTCAGGAACTGATAACAAGCCCTGCTTCAATGTAATAAGATGCCCTGCCATGTTTCCACTGTCGACCGTAGAAATATATTTTGGAAATAATGGAGCCAGGGAAATGGTATCATACCAATTATACAAATGCCCTTTATACCGTTCCATCCGCTGCATGGTATTGATCGTATTGCTGGTACGTTCTATGAATTGCAATGTGGTTATATAACCGAAATCGTATGCGGTAAGATTAGATAGCAATGCCAGGCCGATATTGGTTGGAGAAGTACGATGGGCAGTTCTTTCAACAGGGTCTTCCTGGTAATTATCAGGGGGCAGCCAATTATCTTCTGCTGTCACAAATTTTTCAAAGAAACCCCATATTTTCCTGGCTAATTTACGCAGGTAAACAGTTTGTTCTTTAGAAACAGCCATTTTATCGGGAAGCAAGGGTCTGCTTATTGCGAACGCGATCGAAGGCGCTGCCATCCAGAAAGTGAGAAAGGGTAATGCAATGAGAACAACGGCAGGATTATAAATGGTCAAATAAACATAAACCAACACAGCAAAAACCGGTTCGAACCACATAGTTATATAGGATCTTACAAAACTGCTTTGCCTCTGTTGTAAACTATTATAGGGATTCCATTGAAGCAGCTTTTTGTGAGAGATGAACATTCTCCATAGTGTGCTTAAAATGGCACGGATATTTACGTACACTTCGTACGGTAAAAATGTGATCTCCAGCAGCTGCTGTATAAAATTGTTGAGAGCTGAGCGGCCTGCATAGGCAAAGTGTTGTATAAAAATAACATCTGCCGGCTTTCTCAAAAGCTCCCAGAAAAAATTAACAAAGGCTGGCAAAACAATGATGATGCTTACTGCCAGGGTCCAGAACCATGCGGCCGATGACATAGTCCAGCCAAATAGTAATAACAGCAACAGGCACAGCGGTACAAGGCTACGGCGTACATTATCGAAAATTTTCCATCGTGAAAATAAAGAAAGAGGATTCTTGTAAAATTTCCTGTCATGGCCCGGAACAAATGGCAGCACCCATCTAGCTATCTGCCAGTCACCCCTGATCCACCTTTGCCGGCGCTTCACATCTGCGTCATATCTCAACGGGTATTCTTCATAGAGCTGTACATCAGTTACTAAACCTGATCGCGCATAACATCCTTCCAAAAGGTCATGGCTAAGGATCCGGTTCTCAGGAAACCTGTCTTTAAGGGCCAACTCAAATGCATCTATATCATATATACCTTTTCCTATGAAAGACCCTTCCAGGAAGAGGTCCTGGTAAACATCAGACGTTGCTTTGGTATAAGGATCAGTTCCGGGTTCATTGCTATGCAGGCGGGCATAGAATGAGCTATCGGCAGCGGGCAAACTATTTGATACCCTTGGTTGAAGTATGCTATATCCTTCAGTTACCCTTTTTTTCTTTTTATTATAAACAGGATGGTTTAACGGATGTGCCATTGTTCCGATCATCTTCCAGGCTGCCTCACGGGGGAGTTGTGTATCGGTATCCAGTGTAATAATATATTTTATTCCCGGGAAGCAGGAAGTGTCGGCAACGATCTCCGAAAAATAACCATTTCCCCGGCCGCGTAATAAAGCATTTAGCTCGCCCAGCTTTCCACGCTTTCTTTCATATCCCATCCATATTTTATCATACTTATTCCACCTGCGTGGCCGGTGAAAAAGAAAAAAAGTATCATTGGATGTTCGCTGGTATTTTTTATTAAGTTCGATGATCCTGTTTTTTAAGGCCAGCAGCAATATTCCATCTTCGGGCAAATGTTCGGTTGCCGCATCTTTAAAATCTGTGAGTAAAGCAAAATAAAGATTTACATCCCTGTTTGCAAGAAAGCGAACTTCCAATCCTTCAACCAGCTGATCAATGGAGGAGAAACTGGTAACCAAAGTAGGTATCACAACCATTGACTTTGCATCACCAGTTATGCCTTTTGAATAATCCATGCGTGGCAGCACACATGGCCTGGCCAGGATGGTACTCAGCCAATTTACAAGTGAGACTGCCAGCCTGGTAGTTGCCATCAATGCTACCACGCATACAGCGGCCAGTACGCTGTCAGGTAGTAATTCTGTTGAAGCTTCTGCAATGAGTAACCAGCAAATAAGAAAGCTGAGTATGCAGATGCTTCCCAGGTAAACAAACAAAGGACTTTTGTTGGTAATTCGCCTGGATTTTTCAAAAGAAGTAGTTCTGGCGTTGGCAGCTTTTGCGGTAGACAGGTAACCTTTACCAGTAAGATAATAACCCACGTGTGATAGTCGTGGATCATTGTTTGGAGCATAGTTTGCTCTTGCGGCGTTAACAGCTAGCTCGGCGATCTCCTGTTCAGATAACTTACTACACATGGCAATTTTTTCGACAGCATGCCTGTAATGGTCACGGGTATAAAAGTCCATTTTGCCGTACAGGTCATTTATATCCCGGTGAAGGGTTGCTTCAACAATACTGTTGTCTTCCACGAATTCTCTCCAGTTGGTGGTACTTAAAAAGCGAAGACTGTTGATGCTGTAACTTATAGATACCTGTGTAGCGGCCTGGTTGCGGTTTTCAAGTTGGATCAGCTCATTGCTGGTTAGGCCCATTTCTGAAAGCCTTTGTTCGATCCAGTTAAGCGGAAGCGAAAGCGAACTACCTTTTTCCTGTAATCTGCGGGTAAGTTCCGCCACGAATGTGCTAACCATCGGAGGATCTGACCGCGCCATATCCGCGATGACCAAAACCAGGTTCTTTGGATCTTTTTCGGCAGTAGCGATCATTTCATCTGCCCAGCGATTGGCGAGTGAATTATTGGTTATTTCTTCTGCTATCATAATGGAAAGTCGCCTTAGATTTTCTATCAATGCCAGCCGGAGCATGATTGGTATGGCCCATAGCTCACCCAACTTTAAATAGCTAACTGTTTGATATGCATGTACAAAACTTGTCAGGCTCGTAATATCAACGTGGCCATCACTATGGGAAATAATTTCCACAGCCATGTCATAAACGCGGGGTAAGCCCGCGGATTCTCCTTTCAATAACCGGGGTAAAGTCTTGCTATAGCCTTTGGGAAAATGTTTTTTGCCGGTGTAAATCTGTTCTTCAATTAAGTAGAAATTATCGAGCAGCCATTCTGCAGCAGGAACAATCGGGTTATTTTTTTGCAAGGTATCAGACAACAATGCATAAACTTCCAATAAAATCTGTTCGTTTTCTGCCAGCCGCTTCAATAGTTGGTCTGGGGCTTGCTGGTCGATCAATACATGTCTTTTAGCAAGTGTAACAGCATGCTGTTCCATCTTTTCTTTGGTGAATATTTCAGACCTCAGCGGCAGTCTTTGATTGGCAAGCTTCGCGTTATTGGCGTCTCCAAAGAATGGTTCTATAATATTTTTCCTCAGGCTGGCAATCGCCTGCGGAAGTAATTCCAGTAAATCATTCTTATTTCTTCTTCGTAGAACTTTCATTGCCTTTTGAATATTACTTATTACAGCCGCCGCTAAAGCTACAAATATTTAAACCCATGAAGGAATGGGAATCTATATAGCACTGCAAAAAACAGGCTGAAATAGAAGCGAACGCAAAAAGGTAAATTTTTTTGTTTACAATGAAAAAGATATGTTGGATCATCGGGTTGATTATTTAACAGGCGCATGAAGGGAAAGCTTAATCTTCAACTGAAAACATATAAAATAATAATTGCTTGCCAGGAAGCATGTTGACACAGAATCTTATTGTCTATCATGAGTAGAGCAAAATGTATCAAATGATGAAAAATGCTAAAATGAAAGCATACCATTTCACGTACCACACCATAATATTCGATTTTATCTGTTGCTTACCAGCTGAATTTTTTTCAAAACGGTTTCACCTACCTCCCTGCCTATTTGTTGCCCGTTTACTATAGCATCCCGGAAATGAATACCCCCATATAACCTGCTGATTGCCGCCTCGTTCGCTGCAAGCATAAAAGAATTAAAATGGCGAACAGGCAATCCGTATAAGATTTCGGTATCGTCATCAAAAGAAAAGTTACTGCCAAAAAAATCGCTGAGTACCGTTGCTGCCGAAGTAGATATAACACTATGGCCGCTTGTATATTCAGGAAAAGGTGGCGTTTGCAAAAGAGGTTGCCAATGTGCATCGATATACTTGTTGATATAAGTTTCCGGCCTTATGAGGTTATCACGGTATTTGACATACCAGCATCCTATGAATGCATCATATAATGCAATAGCCGTTATGGTATAAGCGGCTGCGGACTTTATAAGATCAGCGTGTATTTTTTTGCAACATAATTTTGTAATATTCATCCAATGCGCACCAGGTGATAATTTCTTTTTTGCAAATATCAAATGCCCGTTTGTATTCACGTTAAATGGATTACAATCCCAGAAGCTTGCAATAGCCGTACGTTCGGCATTCAAAGTGTTTCCTGTTTCATACACTTCATAAGCAGCCTTATAAAATTTTGAATTTTTTTCAATACTAAATTCCGGAACTGGTGAAACAAATTGTGACGGACTATCTATTGCTATGGTACGTATTTTATACCAATACGGTTCAACAGCCGCAAGATAAGCGGGCGGTGTTGGCACCCATTTGCCGGGTTGATTGGAAAAAGAATATCTTTTTATTTTCCTGGTACTGTTATAATTATCGGTGTTGCTCCATGCAATAATACTGTCGGCAACATACCTTCCATATTGTAATGATGATTGATATAGCCCTGGATTTTGTTTTGAAAGATTTTTAAAGATATTTAAAATAAGTGCAAAAGAATCCTGCAGGATTTTTTCAGAAAAAATAAATTTATTCGCGGTATAATAAAATGCGGCAATACTTGCCAGTTCAATATTTATGGGCTTTCCGGGTGATTGAATTAACGGAAAACTTTGTATGCTTTTTGATAAAGAAGCATATACATCCTGTTTTGGAGCATGCACAGCCACTTCGTAGGCGGCCATATGGCTATATAAATAAACCCGGCTTGCAACAGGCGGAGAAAATACATCATGAACCAAAACTGCAGTAAGCGCACTTTCACCCTGGTGCAGGTATTTTGCGCTATTATTTTTTTGAGCTGTAGTGGAAGTACAAATAGCAGCATACCATAATATCAGGCTAATTTTTTTCATGGAATTTCATACAATTGAAGAGGTTGATCATTAGCTGCTACCAATAATAATTTTGTGTGACTAACACTTTTCAATACGGCCGCATTTCTTACATCGCCATGTAAGTATAAACCGCTTTCGTAAGGCTTTAGGGCTACCATATTATTTTTATCACACGTTACAACCAGGCCCATTGAAGCATCACAATGCCCCCATTGAGCACGATATGGATAAAAATTACCCGATAATAAAAATTGTTTTTTATTCATAGTATCCAGATTCAAAATACTACTCACTCTTGAAAACTGTGCTTCTGCAGGTAAAGATTTCATGGTAAAATTGTTTTTACCATCATTTATAAACACCACTGATTCCTGGATAGTTGCCTTTAAAATTTTTGCCTGTGTTAATTGAACAGGAGTTAAAATATCGTTTATTGTCGCATCCGCATAATCTTTATAGTACACAAAATTCTTCTTCAACCCCGGTATTTGTTCCTGGATCTCATCACGTGATGCAGCAGGGTAGCTGGTGTCGCCATTATAATAGGTCAGGATCGGGTCGATAGTACCATTACCATCAAAGTCACCATAGTAAAGGGTTACAGGCTTTTGTACAGAAGCTTTATATTGCAGATTATCGCCGCAGTTACCCGCAATAATATCCATATCGCCATCGCCGTCAACATCATAAAGCATCAGGGAGGACCAGTATCCTTCGGTATTTTTAAATCCGTTACCGGTTTGCTCAATGAGTTTTCCATTATTATTTTTAAAATAACGAATGGGCATAAAATCTCCTGCAATAATAAGTGACGGGTTTGCATCGTTTTTATTTTTCATCCATACCGCTGTGCTTACCATTCCAGGATTTAATAAACCAGGGGTTTCTTCAGCAGTAACATCAGTAAATTTTATTATGCCATTTTTGCTTTCGTTTTTTAATAAATAACTTCTTGCGGGTAGGGGAAAGGAACCAGGCACCGCCTTACCGCCTACAAAAATATCCGGTTTGCCATCACCGTCATAATCAGCAACCGCAACGGCCAGCTTACTTGAAAGCATCGGGGGTAATGCATTTACAGCCTTTGTAAAATTTCCTTTTCCATCGTTTATGTAAAGCCTGTCCTGGTATTCAGGTGAGCCATCATCATATTCATCCCCGCCGCTTACAACGTACAGGTCCAGGTAACCATCCATGTTTGCATCAAAAAAAACCGCGTTTACATCCTCACTCGCTGAATCCTTTTCAATATCATTTTGTTTTGTTTTGATAAATTTTCCATTTGCCTGCTGCAGGTAAATGGCACCCGTCTGCCCAATAGCGCCGCCGGCAAAAAAATCATCAAGACCATCTCCGTTGACATCCGCTTTTGCCAGGGCCGGGCCATAGCGGGATAGCTCCCAGGGTAATAGAACTTCTGATTTAAAATCTATAAAATCATTCTCTTTATGTGTAAAATCGATGCCACTGCCGGCTGTTATATTTCTAAAGTAACGGGAAGGCTTTTTATAAACATTTTGCATTTCTCCCGGGGCACTTGCTTCATCAAATTTCAATAAAGAATTTACAGGCAAATGATATTTCCATGTTGTTCCTCCCCGGGGCCAAATTATTTCCAGTGAGTCAATAACTGATGCATTATTCAAACCAAAATGTAATTTATTTGTAACGGTGCTCTGGTATCCGCGAACTGAATAATTTTCTGCAAATTGCTTTTCTCCGTTAGCAAAAATGTATACTTTCGCGCCAACTGCCTGTGTATTGTAATCTTTGCCTTTTAATTGTATAACAGTAAAAGAATGATGCAGGTTTTGCGCATGGTTACAATACATAATAACCGGTTCATTATTGTTACCCACTATTAAATCCAGGTCACCATCATTATCAAAATCTGCATAGGCTGCAGCATTGGAAACAGTGGGCAAATCAAGTCCCCATTCATTGGCAACATTTTTAAATTGTAAATTATGCAGGTTTTGAAAGGCGTAGTTTGCCAATTTATTGGAAGGCATTTTTTTTACCAGGTCATACGTTTTAAAATCCAGCTTTCCCTGCGATACCTTCGCCAGGTCATAATCGGCAACGGTATACTTTAAGAAATCCATGTTTGTAAAATCGCGTAAATAGCCATTGGTGACAAAGAGGTCCTTCCATCCGTCATTATCAAGATCTGCCCAGAGCGCACTCCAGCTCCAATCAGTATTTGAAACTCCCGCAAATTGTGCCACTTCGCTAAATCTTGCATTGCCGTTTTCATCAATGCCCTCATTTAAATGAAGCATGTTCCGCATTTGCTGGTAATAGAAGCCACTATCGACAATCAAATGGTATCTATCGTATTCATCCGGGCCTTTTAGTAATTTCTGGCGATGGTTATCCCCTGGTAACATATCCAAAGTAATTACATCAGGAAGGCCATCATTATTGCAGTCAGCAATATCAGAGCCCATCGAATATTTGGAAATTTGTGTAAAGCTTTTTTGCAGGCTTTCGGTAAATGTGACCTCACCCTTGCCCTCTCCGGTTGGAGAGGGAGAAGCACCATTATTTATATAGTAGCAATCTTTCTCTGTATAATCACTTGTGGTATAAATATCCGGCCAGCCATCCCCATTGAGATCGCTGATGCTTACGCTGAGTCCATAATTCAATGCATTATTAATGATACCTGAAGATGAGGTAACATCTGTAAAAGTGAGCTTCCCGCTTTCTGCCAGCATATTTTTGAAAAGCCGGTTTCCAAATTGCAGGCTGGGCTCACCACGCATTTTTGAAGTATTTTCAAAAGGATCATAACTATGTAATGCGTGGTTTACCAAAAACATATCCAGGTCGCCATCGTGATCGTAATCAAAAAAGACCGCCATCGTTGATTGAGTACCAGGCGCGTCTAACCCACATTGTTCGGCTGATTCTTTAAAAACGGGGATGCCATTTTGTAAACCCTGGTTAAGAAATAATTCATTGGATAATTTTTTGGGATCAGCATATTTACCGGAATGACAAACATAAATATCCATAAGCCCATCGCCGTTTACGTCGGCAACAACAACACCTGTGCCCCAGGCTCCATTTCCTGAAACACCGGCCTTTTTGGTAATATCTTCAAAATTAAAACCTTCTTTTCCCGCGGGCAGGCTGCCTTTATTTAAGAAGAGTTTATTGGGCACGGCATTGCCTGAAATAAAAATATCCTCGAAACCATCATTATTGAAATCGCCGATACCAATGCCATGGCCGTTATACAGGTATTCATAATTCATGATGTGCAACGAATTGTTTTCAGGAATTATATTGGTAAAATCCACGCCCGTTTTTTGCGAGGGCATCAAAGTAAATAATTTCTGCTGTGCATTGATGGTCAACACGGGGATGACCAAAAATAGTATAACTGCTATTTTTTGAAATTTATTCAAGTGAAATATTTTCGTCACCGTCTTCATAAGGTACATACAGCATTAATAATGTCATCATTTCCTGGTCGCTTTTCATATCACCTTCCGAGGTGACAATTTTAGGCGGATCATTTGGATTGAACGGATTATTGGAGGTATTGTCGTAGGATGCTTCAATAACCAGGCGTGAACCCATTGGTATAAGAACGGGCTTTTTAAACCTATAAATTTCCTGCCATCTAAAATCCCATTCAGGGATATTTACCAGAGGAATGGTATCATTATTTACACCAAAAACTGCATAAGCTTTAAAAGATTTCCCAATGAGATGCATGTGCGGCCATACATAAAAAACGGATTCATTTTCCTTTGGATTTAAAATTTCTAATTTGTAACTGCTTATTTTGTTTGCAGGAATATAATGAAATTCGGGGACAATATCCTTCTCACCAATACCGCCACTACCAAGGCTAATGACTTTTATTTTCCTTTTAACCGGGATCTTCGTAAAAAATAAATTTATGCCTGAAATGCTCATTATCTTTTTTGCCAACGGGGAATAATGAATCGTAAGTAATATAACACCCCGCTTCGGCATTATCCATCCAAAATTTTCGGGATATTCTTCATACGATGTACCTGGTATCCAGCCTCCGTAATAAGTGATTATTTTTTTGTAAGGAAAATATTGAGAATATTTTGTTCTGTCATCATCAGTCAGATTTATGATATCGTCAGTTTTGTAAATATCAATACTACTGTCGGGTACTGCATGAACGGCGTAGTTTGCATGGTGGATGATCTTTTTATTATTGCTAAAGAATTCCACTGCCGCTACGTTATTTTCGCCGGGCAATTCAAAAGGGATTTTATACACTATAAATCTTTCTTTATTATCACCGGGCACTTCATAGCCATTTTTTACTGTTAATGTGAGATCAGGATTTCTTTTGTAAGTTGTATTATCTAAAGTCGTGATTTTATAATCAGGTTCATTTCCTTTTGGAGCGCCATTTTTCACCCAGTTTTTTATTTTCTTTATTTGTTCATCAGATAAAGAACGGTTATTGGCAAAAGCCATGTAGTGATCGTCTGCTTTCCAGGGTGGCATATATTTGCTATCTACAACTTTTGCAATGAAAGTTGCTCTTTTGGCTACATCTGTATAAGTTAATAAGTTAAATGGTGCCGACTCTCCTGGTTTGTGGCAATTGGCACACTTTGATTCAATAATGGGTCCGATATCTTTATTGAATGTAACAGACTGAGCGCCCGCCGCCATTACGATACCTGATAAAAGCAGGATTAAAAATATTCGCATCTTTAAAAATCATTAATCAGGCATCCCACCGGTTTGGTAAATGGAATGGCAGGCTTATTATTTAGAAAATTATTTAAAGCAACATCCAGGTAGAAATTTGAAACATGGTTTCGCGTTTTGCCTAATGAAACCAGCCAATCATCTATGGCCCCTTTGTATACCAACACCCCGCTTTTCATATTGATCACCAAAACCTCAGGGGTTACTTCGCCTTCAAGATAATGTGTTAGCAGCAGCGATTTGTCTCTGAATAATTTCCAGGATGGCAGGTATTTTTTTTGGAAGTCTGTAATATCCCCGGCATCAAAACTCCCCGGAATAATTCCAATAAAATCTGCCTCATTTATATATTTACTTTTAAGCTTTAGTAGCTTACCTGAATAATTTTTACATAGCGGGCAATCGGGTGAAAGAAATGCAATTACCAGCAATTTTTTTGAAGGTAAAAGTATAGGTGTCTTAATACCATTTGTTGCCTGGATTGAGAATGCGATAATGGAATCTTTATTGAATATTTTTTTCCCCGGAGAAAAATATCCCTGGCAAAAAACATTCCAGCTCAGCAGCATCATTATTCCAGGTAAAAAGATTTTTTTATCCATCTATAAAATTACAATACTCCGGTTAACGGCCGGAGTATTGTGAAAACAGGTTAATAAAATTATTTTTTATCCCACCACACTCTCCCGGAAATATCTGCGGGTCCTGAGCCATAATCCGGGTTGGATTCCATGTCTGTAAATGCCGCATTTATGTTCGTATAATTAATGTCTGTTGCTGGTGGTAAAGTACGTGGTGCACGCCTTGGTATTTGTAACTCCGTACCATTGTATAATAATTTCTCCATCATTAACGGAGTGGTATTATTTGGCTTGCCGGTTCTTTTCACTAATGCCCACGCTTCGTTGGGCTCTTTAAAAAAGTTAATGAATGACTGTGAAATTATCTGGTCAAGGCCGCTGGCAGGGTCAAATTTTACCGCAGGCATTGCAAGGTAGGCATCAATTTCGGCTTGCGAAGGCGCTGCCACCTGCACTCCGAGCCCGGTTTCCAGGTAATAATCAAGAAACTGTCCATCCGTAGCCATTTTTCCATAATATTGAATTGAGGCCGTTACGCCCTTTGCATACCAGGTGGCAGGATCATCCCCCATAATACCGGCAGCGCTAAGTTCTGCAACCATAAAACAATAATCGGCGTAACTGATCAATGGAATATACTGGGTACCGGTACCTCCATTAAACGCTGCCTGGAATATTCTTGGATTTATATTACTTAAAGTGTCAAGACTCACATTAGACCCCCCTTTGGTGATTTGTTTTGTAGTATAATATTTTACTTTATTAATTGGGGCGGATACTGAATCCGGGCTTGCAAAACTACCCACATAGCGCTGGTCGATAAATACTGAACCCGCACCCAGTATACCCTGGGCTTTTCCCAGGTTGAAATTATCCAGGGTGTAAGAATTTTTAGTAAAATAAATACGGAGCCTTGGATCAGCATTGTTTACCATAAAATCTGTGAGTGCTTTTGGAGCCCTCAGGCCATCGGGGTTCCAGTTACCGCCGGATGTAAATGTAGAAGTAGTGATCAGTGACCAACTATCAGTATTATCGCTCATCAATTCAGCAGCAGGAGATGCAATTAATTCCTGGATGATGGAAGTCGCCTTAGCATTATCTACTTTCACTATCCGCATGGCCATCCTTAAACGTAAGGCATTTGCCGCTTTTATCCATTTGCTGGCGTCGCCAAAGTAAAACTGGTCATAATTGCCAAGGGCAAACTGCCCTGCCGGAGCTGTCTTAATATCCTGTACCGCGGTTTTCAAATCGGCGTCAATTGCATTGAACAAATCCTGCTGTTTATCAAATGGCACGGTAAATGTAAGTGTATAACGTCCCTTAAATGCTTCTGAATAAGCAATACTGCCGTACACATCAGAAACATAAAATGCTTCATAGTCGAGAAGTATTCTTGCAATAGCGCCCAGTTGCTGGTAAGTTTCTTTCTTGGGCGATGCCAGTTTTGAGATTAAAACATTCACATCAAATAATTGAGAACCGCCGCCTCTGCCATATAGATTATCATACCTCCCAAAAGGATTAGAACTTGCTGTGAAATTTTTTGAATTTCCAGCCGTTGGTGTGGTCAGCTGCAACCAGGGCATTATGTCGCGGTATGTTTCATAATATGCCTCAAAATCATTTCCGAAAAGGCTTTTTGACCCATTTAAAAACTGGTTTTCAGGATTTATACCATACGCAACTGTAGGATCTATATTAGCATCAACAAAAGTGGATTTTTTACATCCCCAGAGAAGGAGGCCGGCTAAACTTATTTTAATTATATTTTTAAACATATAAATAGTTTATTGAGTTAGAAATCAGCATTTATAGAAAAACCCATACTTCTTATATAGGGCAATCCGCCATATTCTGCAAACGCAGCAGGGCCATTGCTACTCAGGCCTTCGGGATTAATACCACCTTTTGCATTTTTCCAGATATAAGTGAGGTTTCTACCGATGAGATTCACTCTCAGGTTGTTAACTTTTATTTTTGAAGCAAGGGATTTGGGCAAATTATACCCAACAGAAACTTCCCTGAGCGCTACCCAGGAATTATCAAATACTGAAAACTCCCTGATGCCCGATGACCATTGGGTAAGATCTTCATAATACTGCCACGCAGGTTTTGGCGTAACCAACCCTTTGGTATAAGCATCCTTCCACGACATCCCTCCTAAATTGGTTCCGTTAGCGCTGGTAATACCGTCGGCAAATACTCCATCAGGTATAATGCCGTCTTCTTGTTTTGCCCCATTTGCATCAGTATATTCAATGCCACCATGCGCCTTATCACGGCCTGGAAGTGTAAAGGCAAAAGAGCCATTCGAAGAGCCATATTGATGGGTGCCTGATGCCATAAGGCCACCAACTTTAGCATCTACCTGTACATTTAGGGAAAAATCTTTGTACCTGAAAGTCTGATAAGTTCCTGCCAGGAATTTCTCCATAATTGTTCCCAGGTATTTATCCTGTACCAGGCCAGGTGCATAATCACCTGAACGAAGGAAGGTATATCCATCCGAGCCGTTAGGTGAGCTCCCTATTACTTTTTTGCCATTGCTGGGATTATCTATTGGGTTTCCACTGGCATCCCGTGCCTGGTAGTATGCAAATGAAAATTTTGAATATACCGCACCATATTCCTTACCAGGTTCTGCCACGGCTCTTACGTCATTTCCAAATGCATCCAGCAGGTCGTAAGAGGGAACGCCTTGTGCAAGTGAAACAACTGTATTATGATTTCTTGTAAAGTTTACATTAAAGTTCCAGGTAAAATTTTTGGTGCGCACAGGTACTGCATTCAACAATATTTCAACACCATGATTACGTATTTGCCCCACATTAAACAATGCAGTATTTCCTCCGATCTCCGGTGGAACCGGCAATTCAAGGATCTGGTTATAGGTATTTTTGTTATAGTAAGTAAAATCTATTCCCAGCCTGTTATCAAAAAAACGAAGATTTGTTCCAAATTCATATTCTTTTGTTTTTTCGTTTTTCAGATTCTTATTTGGCAAAGTAGAACTGGTAAAACCTGCATGCGGCAGGGTAGTGGTGCCGGCCCCATTGTTTACTATTTCGTCAGAACCTCCAATAGTATAATTTCCTACCTGGTTTAATTTCCATGGGTCATAGTCCTTACCCGTTACACCATAGGATGCACGGAGCTGTCCAAAACTCAGAAAATCAAACGTAGGCTTGTTTTTTAGCAGGTTACTGAATATAAACGATGCCCCGGCAGAAGGATAAACAAAAGAATAATCCCCGCTGCCATTGGCAAGAGTAAGAGTAGAGTTGTAATCTTTTCTTACGCTATAACTTACTGTAAGCATATCACGCCAGGTAATATCTCCATAAGTATAAATAGCATCGGTAAGTTTTGAAGGCCTGAACAGCTGGGTTACATCGGGCTTATTTACGCTGTTATTTAAACTAAAATAATAAGGATTAGATGCGGGTATGCCCCCGTTGGTACTCCCGTTAATTATATCACCTACCTGGTCTTTATTGGTTTCAGCACCTGCAGTGATACTTCCCTGTATATCGGAAGTAATTTGCTTGCTTGCTGTTAATAAGCCTTGCACACGATAACTTTTATAATTGGTAGTATTTAATGTATAAGAGCCATTTGTAAAACCAACTCCATTACCTAAAAAGTCTTTTTCAATCTTTGTGTTGTAGTTCGATAAATTTGCGCGGGTGAGAAGGGTAAGCCATGGAGTAAGATGAGTAGTGAGGTCAACATTGGCCCGTAAATTATCTTCATTGCTGGACTGGTTGTTATTATAAGTGCTCCATAAAAATAGACCAAGGCCATAAGGGTCATTGGCTCCCGTGATCTGGCCGCCATTTGTCTTATCAGTGAAATTGTTTATCCAGTAATTCCAGTCAATACTATTGGCCCTGTAATAATTAAACCTGAAAACGGGATTGTAATTACTTACCTGTCTTATGGGATTTATATTTTTTGTTTGCGCATAGGTTACAGAGGCATCAATGTCAAATATTTTTCCTATTTTTTGGGTGCCCCTGATGAAAAAGTTATTGCGGTCAAATTTTGCCCCATTAGGTATAATACCATCTGTGACATTTTTAGAGAAAGATGCCCTGAAAGAACTTTTGTCAGTTGCTCCCTGCACCGCTACATTGTAATCCGTTTGGCTGCCTGTTTTAAAATAATCCAAAACTTTATATGGAACCCATGGCCGCATGCGGCCATCAAGGTCTTTTATCATGTGCCCGTCGAATTTAGGCCCGAAATCGTAGTAAGGGCTCCAGGCACCGTCTAATATATCATTTCCACTCGCATCTTTATCAAAAGTAGGTTTTATACCACCCCCAAATTCATATTGAAGATCAGGGGCCTTATAGGCCTTGTCCCACATCTGGGTTATATTTAAACTAACCCCCAGTCCATTTCCGGATCTCCCTTTTTTGGTTGTAATCAACAGAACACCATTTTGAGCGCCTGATCCATATAGTGCACTGGCTGCAGAGCCCTTTAATACAGAGACTGATTCAATATCATCCTCATTTATATTTTTTAGGATATTACCGAAATCAACATTATTGTTATCCGACCACGTTTCAGGGCCTGTTACTTCCGGTTTAATTAAAACACCGTCGATCACAAAAAGTGGTGATTGATTACCACTCAAAGAAGTGTTTCCCCGTATCCTGATGCGGGAGCTGGAGCCTGCACCACCCGTGCCCTGGTCTATACGTACGCCCGAAAGCTTTCCCTGTAAAGAATTTAGAACGTTGGGGGATGGAGCCTTGGCCAATTCTGCTGCACCTATTTGCTGTGAAGCGTAAGGTAGCTTACTGGTAGACTGCCGCTGCCCAAATGCGGTTACAACTACCTCTGTTAAAGCTGCATTTTTGGATTTAAGTGAAATGGTAACGGCATCGTTACCGCTATATTCCACCTGTTTTGGTTCATAGCCAACTGAAGTAAAAACTAATGTAGGATTGGCTGCACTTGTACGAATGCGAAAATTGCCGTTAGCATCTGTGCCTACTGCTAATTTTGTTCCTTTAACCGAGACTGTCGCAGAGGGGATTGAGTTACCGGTTGCCTCGTCGCGTAAAGTGCCGGTTATTGTTTTTTGTTCCTGTGCAAAACAGGTAAGGCTGAAAAATGCCAGCCACAGAAGAGTTAGAATTCGTTTCATAAGCATTATTTAAAAATTATTAAAAGAATTATAATTTATTGGGTTAAGAATGGGGATTACTTTTTATATCTGTTCATATTTACTAAGAGGGGTTTTTAAATGATTTTTATTATTATGACAATATCTTTTCAAAAGATGTTGCATGAATTGTAGCGGCTTCCTTTTCAAAATTTTCCATTACGAGTGCGGCGGCGCCTATTAGTTCGGCCGAATAGCCTATCGATGAAATTTCTATACTTGTGTTATGGGAAAGCCTGGGAATAGAGTACTCATTTAATGCCTGTTGTATCGGGGCTTTCAGTACCTTTCCCGCTGAAGACCCTCTTCCGCTGAGTATAACTATTTCAGGATTCAGAATGTGAATAAGAATAGCTACTCCCCTGCCTATATTGTATCCCGCTTCTGAAAAAAGTTCGATCGCAAAGCGGTCACCTGCGCGGGCTGCTTTCATGATCTCATCAATTGCATGCCCGGCGTGTTCCAGGTTCGCAGAATCCAGTTTGCTAAGCCTACCCGCATTTAATCCATCTCTTGCTTTTTGAATTATTGTAAGCAACGAAGTCTCTGTTTCGAGGCAGCCACTTTTCCCACAGCTGCATAATTTTTCATTGGTGAAAAGCGGAATGTGACTGAATTCACCTGCGAAGCCATTGCTACCCCTGAAAAGTTCCGCGTTGAGTACTAACCCCAATCCTATACCCCAGCCAATATTAATAACCATTGCATTTTTTTTATGCTTCGCTATGCCAAAGCGAAGCTCAGCCAGGGCAACCACACTGGAATCATTATCAATATGAACGGGGATGCCAATTTTATCTGAGATGTCCTCTGAGATACTGCCACCGGATGAATTTAAAAAAGTATAATTGATGCCTTTTTCGGCGTCGACAAATCCAGGCATTCCAATTCCAATTCCTAAAATTTTAGTTTTGGGAATGCCCGATTTTTTTATAACCTGCTCAATTTTATCTGTAATTATTTGGAGGGGTTTTAAATCTGCTGCTAAATCAAGTTCGAATTTCTCAACATCTGTCACGAAATTGTTTTTCATGTCCATGACGGCAATCCTGGTAACAAACTGATCAATAGCAACAGAAACCAAATACATTACATCTGGTTTTATTGCATAGGTCAGCGGCCTTCTTCCACCTGTGGATATTGCATAACCTGTTTCTATTACCAAACCCTGCTCCATTAATTCATTTACAAGTTTTGTTATAATCGGAAAGCTTTTATTAATTCTTAAAAGGAGATCCGCACAAGACAATGAAGGAGAATAATACAGTTCCTTCAGTATCCTTTTCTTATACAAACCATTTTTATCAGCCATTTTAGAAATCTCCTCTCAATAATAAACGTTAGGATAAAGTTAAAATACTTTTATAAAATTCCCAAAAACTTTTTAAATATTTTTAGAAGTTTTGAAAATACCGGTAAATGTTGCAGGCTTTATTATGAACTAAGATTCATAAATTGTGGGATAACAGGATTAAAAATTATCTATGCTATTCTTATGACAGGTGCTTTTTATGAATCAGTATGCTCAAAAATGTTTTTATCTTTTTCTCTCTCGTTTTAATTGCAGGAAACAACGGAGAGCACATGCCTGTATAAAAAAATGACCCAATCCGGTTTGAGATCGCCCGATTTATTTCTTGTTTTGAAAAGAATGGTGAGTTTTATTTCAATGGTAATACAATAATAAAATCTGTGCCTCTTCCTTCCTTCGTTTCTACTTTTAATTCACCACCGTGCGCTTTGGTAATAATATCATAACCCAATGATAAGCCCAACCCGGTACCCTGGCCAGTTGGTTTGGTAGTAAAGAAAGGCTGAAAGATTTTATCTAATACTTTTTGAGGGATGCCATTACCGTTATCTGTAACTTTTATCTCTACTTTATCGCCCCCATCCGCTAAAGATGAGTTAATACGTTTTGTGCTAACTGAAACGATTGGATCATATCCTTCAGGCTGCTTTTTCTTTTTTTCATTGATCTCATAAAATGCGTTGGTCAATAAGTTCAAAATCACCCTTCCAATATCCTGCGGTATGATATTTACTTTTCCAATCGTTTCATCGAAATCAGTTTTTATAGAAGTATTGAAAGATTTGTCTTTTGCCCGCACGCCATGATAGCAGAGCCGGATATATTCATCGGCTAAAACATTTATATCTGTAGGTTCTTTCACAGCAATGCTGCTCCGGCTGTGTTGCAACATGCCTTTTACAATTGCATCGGCACGTTTACCATGATGGTTTATTTTTTGTTCATTTTCTCTTATACTATTTGAAATTGCCTTTACTTCATCCAGATTGCCTTTATCAACTTCTTCTTGTAATTCATCTATGAGCTCTGTATTTACTTCAGAAAAATTATTGACGAAGTTTAACGGGTTTTGAATTTCATGTGCAATGC
>JBDTZL010000276.1:0-6971 GCA_040005125.1 Ginsengibacter sp. | reverse complement strand
CAGCAATATCAACATTTGCCCTTGCAGTATATCTTTCAAATGATTGTCCGTGTATGGTTCCTGTATTATTCAAATAACCAAAAGAGCCATACGCCTTAATTTTATCTGTTCCACCACTTACACTGATTGTATTATTTGAAGTTACTCCTTGTTGTGTAACCTTACCTCTCCAATCAGTGGTTTTAACCTTAGAAGGATCCCATGTTCCGGAGGCCCAGCCCTGTGCGATATTAGCCCACGCATAAGGGTCTGCAGTTGCACTAAAAAAAGTTTTATCAAAAGCTTCATCCGGCTGATCGCCCCTGGGATAACTACTGATACCCGTTGTTGCATTTAACCCCGCATAATAATATGCCCAACGACGGAACGTAATGAAATCACCGGCATTATACATTTTTTCATTATCAACTAAATTTTCAAATGTAACGGAACTATTAAGGTTTAATGTTGCTTTCCCCGCTTTCCCTTGCTTGGTAGTAACAATAACAACACCATTGGCGCCACGCGAACCGTAAATAGCAGTTGCGGAAGCATCTTTCAGGATGTCAATTGATTCAATATCTCCGGGATTAATATTTTCAATTCCACCGGTAATTAATGGAATACCATCAACCACAAATAATGGAGAGTTTGATGCAGTTAAAGAACGAACACCGCGGATATTAATATCACCAATTGTTCCGGGACGTTCATTGGAAGAAATATCAACACCCGCAACTTTACCCTGCATTGCTTCCAATGCATTGTCTACCGGTCTTGATTTAATTTCTTCCTGGCCAATTCCCGAAACAGCACCGGTTACATCTTTTCTTTTAACAGTGTTGTAGCCGACTACAACCACTTCCTCCAGTTCTTTATTATATATTGAAAGTGCAATATTTAAGTTGCCGGTGTCTTTACTAACGGCAACTAGTTTTTCTGAATATCCGGTATTGGTGATAACCAGAATAGCGCTTGCCCTGGAGACTGAAATTTTAAATTTCCCGGAGGCATCTGTAACAACACTTTCATTCGTGCTTTGTTCGTGAACAACAACGCCCTGTAAGGGTTCTCCTTTTTCGTTGGAAACAATTCCCTCAATTATATGAGGTGATGGTTGCTGCGCAAGAATATTTTGAATAGCAAGCGTTAGTAAAAAAACGCTACAAAGTAGTATGCGCTTTAATGCATGATTTTTTTTTTGCATTTGCAATTAATTTTGATTTGAAAGTTTAATTTCAATTGCAAAAAAATTACATGAGGATATGATTTTTTTTTAAAAAATCTGAGTTACTGGTAATTTTTTAAGCAATCGTTTATACATAAAGATAAGGATTTGTTAAAATTAACTATCCTTTTCATCATGTATTTTGGCCAATTTTTTCATGCAAAAAGATACCGCACTATATGCATAAGCGGTGAGATAATTGAATACGATGCAAAGACGTGTATTTGTTGCGGGGCACCGAAATTACAATTGACAATGTTCAAAATTCAAACGGAAATGGATAATTTTTGATTGGAAGTTTGCCTTCAGGCTTTACGATAGGTAGTAATGAGAAATTTCCAATTGACGTCACACCCGATTGGGAAATTGATAGTGCACATTGCTTTGGCTGCTATATAGACATTACAAGAATTGCGAGGCGATAGATATGGGACGTGATTTTACTTTAAACTTGGCCCACTTACTTTTTAAGAAAACGATCGTTTTTGTAAAAAGTCTTCTTTCCCTTTTTTTAAATTTTCTTCTATGCGAACCTTAGAATTATCTTGCCTCTTTTCTTCAGAATTATTTTGCCGTATTATAAGGGGGCGACCAAAAGGATTATTATCACAATACCAACTTACAGTCTCCGAAGTAAAAGAAATGTATGGGAAAGGAGAGAGGCATAGACGAGATTAAAAAGATATTTAACATCAGAAGCTAGCCAACCATCTATAAAATATTACATTACGCCCAAACCGTATAATTTCGTCCATTTGTAACGAGAACCTCAAGTGAATTAGGTGATTTGGTGGATAAATATCCGGATAGAGTAAAAAAAATGGCAGCTATGTGGATGCAATGGGCAAAGCTGTGTACAACAACTCCCGAATCACCATGCAAAATAATCTTTCGCATTATTATAGCAAATATTCTGAATAATTTTTCCTGTCCATTCCAAATCATTTGGCAATTCGCCATTCTCTATTTCTTCACCAAATAAGTTACAAATAATTCTGCGAAAATATTCATGGCGCGGATAAGACAAGCAAATTCAATATCTGACTACAATTTTAGCCCAATTTTGAAAGAAGTTTAATGAATTCAATCAAACCACTTTTAGGATCCTGCACTTTTGTGACAGCAGTTGCGAATTTTTCCAGGAGGTGAGAAGTTCTTTTCTCTTTGGCTGATCTTTTGGAAAATATGGCAATGCGTCCACCAAAGCCATTCCATACCAGCCCATTGCCCGCGCCCAGAAATTAGGAGAAAGCCCGGTAGTTTTATTCGCCCATGCTTCTTTTTTAGATGCATCATAGCCATGATATAACAATCCGGCTTTAGCATCACGCGCGTGTTTTTCAATTATTATAAATTGATTGCAATATCATTAAAATCAGAATCGCCATGGAAGGTGAATGCCCATTCAGCATAGAATGGCTCAGCCATATATGGACCATCCAGCCACATTTGATCAGGATAAATTTTCTTGTGCGAAAAGCCACCTTCGTTTGCGCGTGGTTGTTGTGCCACTTGTTTTCTCAACGTAACAGCCGCTTTATAATACTTTTCTTTTCCTGTCACTTTATAGAGCGATAACAAAATTCTTCCGCATAAAATATTATCAAGCGTATAATCATCAAATTTGCAAGTACGGATATTGCCCTCATTATCTACAAAAAAATCCGTACTTTTTTGAATGTAATCAAAGTATTTGCCCTCTCCCGTAAATTTCCAGAGGCCTTCAATTCCTTTTAAAATAACGTCCTGGTCATAGCTCCATCTGGCTGATCTGCCATTTCCATTTGTCATTGAATCTTTCCAAATAGTCATCACCGTACTGGCCATTGCTTTATTGTACTCACCTGCATTTTGAGCAAATGCTCCAAAAGCAACCATAGAAAAAATTGAAAGGCAAATTGTAAGCTTCATAGAAAAATATTTATTGTTTTAAATGAACGGATTACCCCCCAAAAGCAATGTTGTTTTTTTATGCCACCGGCTGATTTGTGGCTATCATGTTCATTTTATCAATTTATTTTCTTGCGAATCGTTTAGAAAAGAATAGAGCTTAAGGTTCGCTAACAAACAAGTCTAACCCTATATTTATTAATGGCCATAATATTCCTTGCATTTATTTGCGCAAACGATGCCGGTAACGATTTCATACAGAAACCTATCTTCTTCTCTTGCCGGGAATCTTACCTAAATATTTGGTAACCTATTTCTTTCAAACCTATAACAGAAGCGGCATTGCGCACCCTTCATTAAGACCAACACGAAGATAAATAATCTCATTTTTTAAGGCATCTGTTTATAAGGCATCTGTTTATATGGAGCATAGATCAATCGAATGGCCCGGATAAATGGAATTGCTTTTACAGCTTTTAAAAAGTTTAAATAATTTCGCACAGCGATACTTATTTAAAAGACTAAATAGTCAATCCTAAATATAGCACACAATGAAATTAGAAAAGTTTTCCTTCGGCATGGGCGATCGTTTTGCACACCAGGGCGAAGCCCAGTTAAAAGCCGTTATAAAGGCTAAAGAACAAGGCGTTGAAATTACTCCAATTTGGAACAAATCAAATCGCGAACATAAAATCATTAAGACTTCCCCGGCTGAATTGCGTGCAGAAGCCGATGCAGCGGTTAAAGCCTTAGGCTGGAAAGATCCATATCGTGTGGATGCTGACCATATCACTATTGCTACAGTGGATGGTTTTATTGAAAGTTCTGATTTTTTCACTCTGGATGTAGCGGATTACATCGGTAAGCCTGCCCCCGAAAGTGAAATAACTGCCTTCATAGAACGACGTAAAAAATACATTGGAAATCTGTCTATTCCTGGCATTAATGAAAAATTCGAAGTGACTGAAGACATGCTTCGTGAGATAGCGAATAAATTTTTGCTGGCAGCTATTGAAGCGGGAAAATTGTATAAACATATCGCCAAAGCAAAAGGTGAAGATAATTTTATTGCCGAAGTTTCTATGGACGAAGTAAATGATCCACAAACACCGGTGGAGTTATTTTTTATTTTAAGTGCTCTTGCTGATATTAAAATAAAAGCGCAGACCCTTGCCCCAAAATTTACAGGCCGGTTTAATAAAGGTGTTGATTATGTTGGGAATTTACAGCAATTCGCAAAAGAATTTGAAGAAGATATTCTGGTTATCAGGCAAGCTATAAAAGAATTTGGTTTGCCAGAAAACCTAAAATTAAGCGTCCACTCCGGAAGCGATAAGTTTTCTCTTTACAAGCCGATAAGAGAATTGGTTAAGAAACACCATACGGGAATACATCTAAAAACCGCTGGAACAACCTGGCTGGAAGAGATGATTGGATTAGCCGAAGCGGGTAATGAAGGGCTTGAACTCGCCAAAGAAATCTATGCAAATGCGTTAGGTCGTTTTGATGAACTTTGCGGGCCATATGCAACTGTAATTGATGTAAAAGAAAGCAGGCTGCCAACAGCAGCGGATGTGAATGGATGGAGCGGTAAAAAATTTGCCAACACCCTTCGGCATGATCAAAAGAACCCGGATTTCAACCCGGATTTCAGGCAACTGATTCATGTAGCGTACAAGGTTGCCGGAGAACACGGCGACCGTTATTATGCGGCATTAAAGAAATATAAAGATATTGTTGCGGCTCATGTTACTGAAAACCTTTACCAAAGACACATTGTGCCTTTGTTTATAGGCTAATAGCTTCGTGCTGTTTTTAAAAATTAAGATACAGGCGCATGCTGAAATTAAAATCTTAATTCAGCATGCTCTTTATACAAAGGAGCGAGTGTTTCCCTGAGCTTCTTAAAAAATTGGTATCGCTGATCATGTATTTTGATCGCCGTTTCATTTGGCTCTATTCTTTTACTTTCTTTCAGCATTTTTTCAGAAGCTTCATTCAAATCTTTGAAAACGCCACCTGCAGTAAAAGCTAACATAGAGCTGCCAACAAGCGCCATTTCATTCGCAGTAGAGATGGTAACAGGCACCCCCAAAACATCTGCGAATATTTGCGGCCACACTTTAATGTTGACACCGCCACCGCCCATTCTTACCTCTTTCACGTGCAGATTATTTTCCTGCAATGCATCATAGATGTAACGCAAAGAATAAGCTACGCCTTCCAATATGGAACGGGCAAAATCTATCTGTGAATGACTCCTGCGAATACCAAAGAAGACTCCGGAAGCATAAGGACCTGTTTTTGAATCACGTTCGCCTGTCAGATAAGGTAATGATATTAATGGTGGCTCATTAGCGATTTTTAGCAAAACTTCATTTTGCAGGTCTACCTCAAAAAGATTTTTTCGCATCCAGTCTAAAGGAAGCGCTGCATTGTTGAGCGCACCTCCATTCAAAAATTTTCCGTTTTCATATGCGTAGGCCTGTATGCGTTTGTTTTCATTTTTATCAAGAGCTGGTTGATCGCCAGGCACACGCAACATGGCTGTAGTACCTAAGTTTACGATGCCCACATTTGGCGCAAGTCCACTAAGACCGACAGCTAAAGCAGCGCCATCAAAAAGTCCTAAAACCACTTGCACATTTTTTTTCAATCCCAATGATTCGCATAATTCATTTTTCAGCGCTGCCATGAATTTTGTACCGTCTGCAACCGTAGGAAATTGGTCAGGTGTAAGATGTATTCTTGAAAGCATATCCTTATCCCATTGAAAATGATGTGCATTATAAAACTGTGTGGCAGCAGCTGTGCTCATATCTGTGACCCATTCACCGGTCAGAAATTCAAATAAAAATGATTTGCTGTCTGTGAAATATTTCACTTTTTCAAAAAGAGAAGGCTTTTCTTTTGTAAAATAAAACAATCGTGGCAACACATATTGGCTGATAAGAGGGCAACCCGTTTTTTGATAGATATCAACATCTGCAAAAGCAGCTATAAAATCATTAAAAGTTCGCTGGGAACGAATGTCACTTAACAAGGTCATCGCAGTAAGCGGTTCCCTTTGCGCATCCAGCAGCATCAAACCAAATTGATAGGTGGAGGATACAATATAGGCTACCTGGTCTTTATAATCAGCTGTCAGTACCTGCCTGCACATATCTAACAAGATGCGTTTTAATTCTTCCGGATCGTGTTCCGCAGCTCCAGGTTCACTGCTAATTGTTTGTAATGGGGAAGAACGAACCAAAAGAATTTCACCACCTTCATTTACTAATCCAACTTTCAGATTAGTTGTGCCGAGATCTATAGCTAATGTCAATGCCATCTTATCTGTGTTTTTTCAAAACCCCGGGGTTGGCCAGTTCTCCGGCTATCGCGTTTTTTTGAATTACTGAAACTGTATCGTCTACGCATGTTTGACCCATGCCATGCAAAGATTCCCAGGAATAGCCGCCAAGATGAGGTGTGATGAGGGCATTGTCCAGTTTAGCCAACCGATGGTTACCATCAATAGGTTCAGCTTCCACCACGTCTGTAGCATAAGAACCCAAAGGGCCGTTCTGCAGCGCATCATACAATGCATCTTCATCTACCAGTTCACCACGGCAGGTGTTTACCAACACGGCGCCTTTTTGCATAGCGGCAAACTGATCCTTGCCCAACATCCTTTTTGTTTCGGAAGTGAGGGGACAATGAAACAGAATTGCGTTGGACCGGTTGACCAATTCCTCCAGTTTTACCTCTGTGGCATTAAACTGTTTAAACCTTTCTTTAGCAATATAAGGATCGGCAGCTATAATGTTTGCGTTAAAGCCATTTGACAAAATTTCAGCAGAACGTGAGCCGATATTTCCCAAACCAATAATAC
>JBDTZL010000020.1:0-6973 GCA_040005125.1 Ginsengibacter sp. | reverse complement strand
CAAGAATCGGGTATCAAATATCGAGTTTCAAGTATCAACTGTATCAAGTATCAATAATCAATAATCAATAATCAATAATCAATAATCAATAATCAGGTTAAACTATCTGCCAAGATACTCCTCAAAAAACTCACCGGCCTTTTCTTTTGTTGGTTGTTGCTTCGGACGTATAATGCGGAAGCCAACAAACCCCGCTTCTGTTAACCACCATTTGCTCTTCGGTATCTGGGGATCGCGGCGGTTCCATGATGGATCAGATTTAAAGCGTTTGGCGCACCTAAGTGCAGGTGCATCATCTGCAAAGCTTCCGCCACGCAATGCTTTTGGATAATGAGCCTTATTGGGCGCTACAGCAGGATCTTTAGTTTTATCTGTCATCTTTTCCATCTCTTTTTCATCATAGTGATCCAGTGTCCATTCGCTTACATTTCCCAGCATATCATACAATCCCCAGGCATTAGGCAGTTTTTGCCCGGCTTTTTGAAATTTATGATCGCTGTTATTACTATACCAGGCATATTTATCTAACTCTTTTGGATCGTCGCCAAAATAATAGCTGGTGGTGGTACCTGCGCGGCAGGCATATTCCCATTCTGCTTCTGTAGGCAACCGGTAAAAGATGCCTGTTTTATTATACAACCATCGGCAATACATTAACGCCGCGTATTGTGATAAGCTGTTTACCGGGTAGCCACCCTCTTTGCCCATGCCTAAGCTAAAATCTATATATTGAGGGCTGGGCCTTGTTATAGCATCTACCGTCGAATTCTGGCTTGTAGTTTCATCTTTGTAGAAAACATCAAAATCATCACGGCTTACTTCAAAAGCCGCCATCCAGAAAGGAGAAATGCTGACATTACGTTGCGGCCCTTCATCTTCATTACGGTTTTTTTCTTTATCGTTACTACCCATTAAAAAACTACCGCCATTAACGGGTACCATTTTGAATTGAAGAGTTGAACCGGGAACGGGTTGTTCATAAACTTTAAAATTTTCATCAGTTGATTGCGCTGAGCAAAAAATAATACAGAAACTACTAATTAATGTTGCGAATAATTTTCTCACACCGTAATTTATTTGTTTGTACCCGGGTTATTTAAAAGAAATTCAAGATAAGAAATAAATTGGTGAATGCAGAGTTGCGGGAGTTTATTAGTCAGCAGGCATTTGTCATTTGTGAGTATTAGTATTCAATAGTAAAGCGCCTGGTTGCCTGGTGCTTGTTGTATCATAGGCCTTCAGCCTATGCCGACATATGGCGCCCTTTCAGGGCTGGCAATATAAAATCCCCGCAAAAATAAATGAGATAGATATTTTTAATTTTTTCCTCGAAGGTAGTGTCCTTTAGCTGAACTATTGACCATTGACCATTGACCATTGACAACTGACTACGCATCATTCACCACTCACTTCTTCCAATACCTGTTAAAACCTTTTGTTGCATGAAGAATGAGTTTGTCAATTCTTAATTCTGCAATCAGCACTTCAGCGTGTAAAGAGTGCGCTAACTTCTTTGCTTTCCTGGCAGATAAAATACTACAGGCCTTGGTGAGCCAGTCTGCTGTTGTGCCATCATTGGCAATTACGGTTACGTTTTTTTGGGAAGTAATTCCATAGCCTGTTCGCGGATCTATAATGTGTGAGTATCTTTTGCCATTATGATCGAAATGCTGGTATACGTCGCCTGAAGTTGTGACTGCTTTATTAATGATAAGCAGGTTCCGTTTCTGCAATTCATCTGTTTTTTCCGGAATGTTAATTCCTACGGTCCATCCACTAGTGCCAGGCGGTGCACCAATAGCCACAATATCACCGCTTACATCTACCAATGCATTCGCGATGTTTTTTGTTCTTAAAAAATCAATAACCCGTTGCCCTATATAACCCTGGGCAATACCACCCAGGTCCAGTTGCATGCCAGGTTGTAAAAGCTGTACTCTACGCGTAACTGTATCCAGGCTTATTTTTTTGAAACCCGTTAGCGCCAGTTTTTCTTTTACTGTTTTATCATCAGGAAATGTATTTCCTTTTCTTGCCTTGCGCCAGAGCTTTGTTAACGGGCCAAGCGTAATATCAAATGTTCCATCACTTTTTTCATAAGCTGTTCTTGAAAGCAATAGTATGTCAAACAGCGCAGGAGAAACTGTTACAGGATCATTGGTTTTTCCGGCTGTTGCGCACAGCTTGTTCAATTCACTGCTATCGAGGTAATCGCTATAAATAAATACGAAAGAATCCACGAGCTGAAAACATTGCGTTGCTATTGAGCTTGCCTGTAAGGAATCGGCTGAATAAAAAATTATATTAAAAGGCGAACCCATTTTTGGTTGTGAAAAAGTAAACCGTTTGAGTTGGGTATAGCCCCCAAAACCAATGAGTAAAAAGAAGGTGAGAAACAATAAACGGGAAATCAATAATAGATTTTTAGAAATGAATGTTGATAAATTTACGACGCAAATAAAATATATTTACTCAAAAGATCATATTGCGGTTCTGGCACCGCTCCAATTAAATAAAGGCTTGTTAGAACTCTCAATTTGGGTGTAGTAGTAAGCAATTGAAAATAGCGCTGACTATTTTTTAATTAACGACGTTCGATTAAAGACTATAACAGAAATTAAAGTAATTACTATTGCAGATTTACACCAGGCAATCCGTTCCACTTCAACCGTGAGCGCGGCCGTTCTGGTCTCCGACCAACGGCGAAACATGGATAAACCAACTTGTTTTATTTAAATAGTTGGTGTTATCAATAACAAATATTCTATTTACTCTTTGCTTTTGTTTGCGTCCCCTCTAACAGATCTTTAAAATAACCTTTGTAGTAAATAATTTCTATATTTATTTATGCATCAATTATTATACAGAATTTTCGACAGGAATTATATAATTGGAAACATATACTAAAGGTGATAATAATAAACAGATTCTTTGGTTTCCTTTCAATGGCTTGGAAAAACATAAAAAATGTACGATCTATGCATCTGTTGTAATACCTATCACTTCCACTTACTTTGAAAAATTTGAGACAGGTTTGAAAGAAAAGACGTCTCAGCGATCAATATTCAGTTATTCATATTTATATTCAAATATATTACCTTAGCTTAATTCTAATTTTGATTTTTGGTTGCATAATATTAAATAATACTCTATGAGTCACTTTGCTGAAGGACATCCAACGAAAATCAGGTTCTTCCTGAGTTCATCTTCAGAGCAATTACCAATCGCCAAAGCTCTTGAAGCAAATATTACTGAAGAGGGTTTTGAGCCGACCATATGGTCCCGAGGCGTGCACAGCCCTTCACAATATAATCTTGAGGCACTACTCAAGGTGGCAAGCTTCTCAGACTTTGCTATATTTATCTTCGCTCCTGATGACGAGGCTACAATGCGAGGTGAGAAGTTTTCAGTAGTCCGTGACAATGTGCTGTTCGAGTTGGGCCTCTTTATTGGGATCCTGGGGCGGGATCATTGTTTTATTGTGCAGAGCAGTGAACATTCAATGCGATGGCCATCAGACCTACATGGAATAACAGCTGTCAAATACCAGCCGCGCTCAGATGGCAATCTTAGCCGGGCTGTTGGCCCCGTTCTAACAACCATCGTTAATTATGTTCTCGAGACTACCAGGATTAAAGTATCGAAGTTTACGAACAACGACTTGAAACTTCTTCAATCTTGTAAATATCCAAGCATGCCTTCAAACCAAGCTGCCAAAGCATTTGGTTCAACGCCCGATGCATCGGTTGACAAATTGTGTATGCGTTTTGTGCATTTGTTGGAACACGGTCTCATTAAAAGTGCCGGAGCAACTGAGATTGAAGCTACACTTAAAGGCAATATGGTATCGACAGAAGCGCGTTCCAGGTTGTAATTCTAATACCACCCGATGCTGTTGCCCCCGTGGGTGTTCCCTTAATAATTTATTAAGCCACTGCCATCGACCGTGAGCACCATGTCTGGCTCCGGCCAACGGCGAAACATGGATAAACTGACTCGTTTTATTCACATAGTTTCTCTTCAAGCGTTAGCGTATAAAAAAGGCAACACCCTCATCAGCTCATTAATAAATATAGATGACGGGCTGCGGGATCGAACCGGAAATCCTTTTGGCGCTCATAATGATTTAATCTGAATAAACTTTCCCGCCAAAAGATTGCAGGGAAGAGCCGGTGCAAAAGATGAGGGATGAACTATTGTCAAGAGCCCCTAAGCAGGTGTCAGGTGTCAGGTATTACGGCTCGTTCAAACTTCGAGCCTAAACTCAAACCTCACCCCAACCCCTCTCCTAAAGGCGAGGGAACTAACTTACCAAAAGCACTTCAAACTTTGAATCTTGAACCTTGAACCTTGAACTTTAAACCCCAACAGTGACTCTTAATTTAAAAATATTTCATCTACAAAGGCCCAACCTTTATCGCCTTTGCCTTTATGCCATGATGGAAGTTTGGGCACAGGTACTACAATAATTTTAAAAATTTTCATTTTTACAGGTTGAAAAGTTGCATCATAGCCTGTTAAATATGCGGGCTTTTCCTTGAGAGGCTGCTCCGGCTGTATGCGTTTTAATAACCGCAAAGATGCCAGGTTATCTCCTCCCCATACCTCAATCATTTGCGGTGGCATAAGGTAACTTGCTATGTCAATAACAGTGCTTATGTTAACTGAAGAAATGCTCCGGGGGTTATTAAAATACAGAAATGCTTCAAGCTTTTTTTGCCGGTAGCCCAGCCACTTTCCATCGCGAAAGTTCGCGCTGCCTTTTTTTGTATCGAAGAGAGTTAATGCACCATCAGCTTTGTATATTGAGTCTGGGGTGTTTACCAATCGCACTGAGTCGGGATGAAACCCCGCTTTATAAAATATTTTTTCTGCTACATCACTGCCGGTCCACCCCGGCTTAAATGCTTTTGCTTTTACAGTGAGATATTTATTTATGGTCACAATGCTATCGTTTTTGTAAATGGAAGATGTGCTGCTGTCTGGCTCAGTGCCATCTGTTGTATAACGTATCGTAACGTTTTTTACATAATGTTTTAATTTCAGATCAGTGGGCCCAGTTATCACCTGTTCTTCATTTTCTATTACGGGCGGATTTAATTTGATTATAACCGTATCTCCATTGAAGCCTGTTTCAATTGAAACACTTTTTAATTGCTTTTGTATCATTTCGAATGACTCTGATTGTATAGATGTTTTCCACACAAACAACTGGGTAAGCTTTGGTAACGAGCTTAAAACTTTAAGGCTGCCTGAATTGATCTTTGTCCCTGACAGGGATATACTCTTTAATTCTTTTAGCTTGCTCAATTCGGCCAATGTGGCCCCTGTTATATTGGTAAAAGATAAATTAAGCTTTCTGAGATTAAAAAACTGACCAATGGTCTTCAGGTCTTCATCTACCACAGGCATTTTGTTTAAATTTAGTGAAACGACCTGTTCTTTAACCGCCAGTAATTCTTTTAATTGTTCGGATTTAAATTTTTCGGCACTAAAAAACTCCACACCCAATGCCGGTGAACCCAGTGCAAGCGGACGCACAACGCGGTAATTGTTGTTCAATCCTTTCACCTTGATTTCATCGGGTGGCGCAAAAGTATAATTGTCTGTTTCTATGGTTTCAAATAACGGAGCAGCCAATAATCGAAGGCTATCTCTTTCGGGGAGAGAAGCAACTTTAGTGGTGAAACTGGCGCCACTTTTTATCCACCTTTCCAGTACCTCTGATTCTTCATCTGCCAACTGCGGCTTTCCAAGCGGTGGCATATGCTTTTTGCTTTCCGGCGGTAAATGAATTCTGCGAAGCATCAACCCGAAATCGTTTTGTGTAGAATCCCATAAGGCACCATTTCTTCCCCCTTTAAGAAGCAATGCCTCCGTTTCCATTACCAGCCCTCCTTTTGCCTTTTCAGAATTATGGCAGCTCATGCATTTCGCTTCCAATACGGGCCTTACCATGTCTGTATACACTTTGGCATCTTCAAACAAAATAACCGGCTTTTCTTTACCTGTTTCCACCGGTGCAAAAAGAAAATCCTGCCCGTGGGTAATGTTAGCGCCAAGGTGGCCGGTTATGATGATCACTATCATCCCCGCGAGGGCAGTAGTTAATAATACCGGTCTTATCTGACGTACTTTAACCCTCAGGATATACCACAATAAAGACAGGAATGAAATAAAAACGCCACCCCATTTGTGCCATACCAGGAGATCGGGTGTGTATCCATCTTCTCTTGAAAGAAATAAGCCCATCAAAGCCGTGCTCACTGAAGTAATGGCTGCAGCTAATAATAATTCATCCCCAATTTCCGCTTTTACCCCAACATATAATTTTTTATACCCTGAAAATAATTCCCAGAAAATACAAAGGGCCAGCATAACGATCGGGAAATGCACAAACATGGTATGCATTCTTCCAACCACCTGCAGCCATGCAGGTATATGTATTTTATTTTCAAATACGAGCAGAAATAATAAAAGACAATTGAGCGCAAATGTGAGATTAAATATTATTGTTTTCCAACGTTGCATTCGCCTGGTAAATTTGAGACCTCACCCCAACCCCTCTCCGGGGGAGAAGGAGCAGAATCCAAACCTGGTAAGGTTTATAATAATTTGAATATTTTTGGTCAGATAAAATTGATTTTTTATCTGCACAGTCAACAGATTAAACTTTCTACGAATGAAAATCAGGATGTTTATCCTGATAAAAATACCATTATTGTACTACAAAAATTGTTTGTTTTTCACCAAACCCTTATGGGCTGCTGGCTCTAAGTCCTCCTCTCCTTTGGAAAGTGGTTGAGGGTGAGGTTAGCGTTAGTAAAGGTTTCCTGGCTTTCCCGGGCAATAATAATTTTGTTTCATCATGTAACCGGTGACAATTTATATGGATAAACTTTCCCGGAATTCCATTGGGCGATATACAAATTTTCTTCATCATCCACACATACATCATGCGGATACTGAAAGC
>JBDTZL010000422.1:0-6987 GCA_040005125.1 Ginsengibacter sp. | reverse complement strand
TGTTTTGCGTGGTAATGCCAATATCAAAGAACTTCCTTTTTTCATTTTTTATGGGTGAGTAAGGTACCATCCACAGGCTTCCATCTCCTATTGGCCTCCCCAAAGGGACAATCTTGCCATTGTATTCCGGGCCGAATTGCTGATTTTCATCCGGGATATAATACCGGAGATCATTGAAATCCTGTGGAAAGCTTTCACCGCCATTACTCCCAAACTCGTCTTGCAGTTTAGGCATATAGGATACGGTTTCCATTTGAACCGTGGAGGAAAAGTTGATCACAGGCCTGCCGGAAGCTCCTTTTTTTGTGGTGAGGACCAGAACCCCGTTAGATGCATCCGACCCATAAATAGCCGCGGCACTGGAACCTTTTAATACGTTGATAGATTCAATATCATCCGGATTCAGATTACTGATATCATTATAATAAATTGCCCCATCCACAATGATCAAAGCCTGGTTATTTCCTGTTAAAGAACGGTTCCCACGCAAAGTGATTCTTGTGGGCGCAAATATTCCATTATTTACCGTGCCGATCTCCAGCCCCGCAACTTTGCCTGTGAGCCCGTTAGCTACGTTAATCGGCCTTGATTGCACCAGCTCCTTTCCCTTCACCTGGGTTGTAGAATACCCCAAAGATTTTTCCTGTCGCACGATGCCCAGGGCGGTAACGACAACTTCATTTAAAGCTTTGGAATTTTGTGTAAGAGTAATTCTTATGGTTGACCGGCCTTTAACATCGAGTTCAATGGGATCGTATCCTACGGATGAAATAGCAAGGGCTTCATTACCCGTAACAGAAATTTTGAATTGCCCATTCTCATCCGTTTGTGTAGTAGCATTTCCACTTCGTACGGTAGCTGAAGGAATTGGATTCCCTTCCGGCCCGGTAACATACCCATTTACAATATGCTGTTGTGAGTACACAATAGCGCTAATTGTGAGCATGGTGAGGAGCAGTAATAGCTTTCTCATAATTACAAATTTTGGTTACAAAAGGACTGTCGATTGAAATCACCGGTCAAAAGTAACAAATGCGAAAGCCCATTTTTTACCCTAAGCCGGATTACTTATTACCCTATTTTGTATTAAAGACAAGAAATTTTCATGCTTCACTTTTTAGTGAAATGCCGGTTTGTAATTGTCAATTTTTATTTGGCCGAACTTAAGGGGGGCAGTAGCGATAAACTGTTCGTTTTATTATTCCTGCAATAAGTAGTTGACATAAATTCCAAATTAATCCGAAATAGGATATTGATTGGATAATATAAGGTAGAAACCCTTTTTCTGGTTACTATAATTTCATATCATTAAGTATAATATTAAAAGATATGGTGTCGCGTCAAGTGTTGGAACGTACTATTTATAACACGAATTTTAAAAATCGAATTATACGAATGAGTCTGATATTCATAATTCGTGTAATTATTGCTCGAAATTCGCGTATCGATTTGCGTTCTTTTATTTGAGATATAACACTAGCCAAAATAAATAAAAGGAAACCGAACTATTTTAGGTCATTTGTACCAGGCATCTTTCATAGACGGATTCAACCCAAAATAATCAGACAAAAAAAATAATTTATATGAAGAACCATTTAGTTTCAGCTTTTACGGGGATATTTTTAGTTGCCAATATAGTATGCGCTCAAAATACAACAATTAATACCGCCATAAAATACCAAACGATTCATGGGCTTGGGGTTAATATCAATCCTCAATCATGGAACGTGAACCCCGAAGCAGTTAAAAAAGTTATCGACAGCCTGGTTACAGGAATGGGCTGTACGAGTTTCAGGCTCATGTATGATGATTGCGACTGGGAATTTGTTAATGATAACAATGATCCTGATTCCTATAATTGGTCCTATTATGATTCTGTTTATAGCCTGCCGCGATTTACATGCGTTTGGAACACAGTGGAATATTTAAACAGTAAAGGAATCACCGACATTACGCTTAGCCCTGATGGCGCGGCTCCTGGTTGGATGGGTGGCACAAAGCTTCATGCCGGATCAGAGAAAGAATACGCGGAAATGATGGCTTCCATGGTTTATTATGGAATAAAACGGCGCACCCCGGCTATCCATTTCAGCATGCTTTCGCCGATAAATGAAACAACATGCGGGGGAGATGAAGGTACAGTAATGACACCCGATCAACTCGGAACCGTTTTCAGTAGTATCGCTACGCACCTCATCAATGATAGCATCAGCGACGTTACCCTGATCGGTCCAGATGATTGTGGCGGATGGGCTGCCAATTTGCATGCGATGATAACCAACCCGGTGATCATGTCAAAACTCAAATATTTTGGCTGTCACGATTATGGAAATAGTATTTCAAAAAGCAAAGCGCATATCGATTCTGTTAAGCATTCTGCCTATCCGGACAGGGAAGTAAATATGACTGAAGTAAATACAGTATGCAAAGGATGCGATGGTGGAGAATACAATGCAGATTATGGCTTCGACGCGTATGCCGGCCCCGCCTATAAATATGTCCTCCAGGATCTGAATGTTGGTGTAAGCGGAATCCAGATCTGGGAAGGCTATGATAGCCGGTATCACCATCCAAACCGGACGTTAACATGGAGTATGTGGGGAATTTTTGCGGTGAATGATACATTGCACCCGGATGTATATACTCACAGGGTTCACTATTACGTTTTTAAACAGCTTTATAATTTTGTCAAGCCGGGTTTTAAAAGAATTGACATCTTCACAACGCTCCCAAAAATGACTGTTTCGGCATTCTATAACCCGGTGGATGGAACCATCGTTATAACCGGGAAGAACGACAGCGACAAGGCTCAAACTATTGATGGCATTTTGAAAGGCGCTTCGATAATATCCTCATTAAATTATTATTATACCGATGCCACAAATAATTTTAGCAAGGGCCCGGATGTTAAGGTTAATAATCACAAGTTCTCAAAGTTGATTCCCGCGTTTTGTGTGTTTACTTTAACTGGTAAATAAGTGATAAAAGATGAGTAACCCCGTGTTGGATACTCCACCACGAAGCGATTGATGTGAGCCGGCCGATCAACCGGAAGCGTTCCTGATCTTTTATCTTCCCATTTATGGAATCCATCCCGCATTTTTCAGAAAACTGATCAGGGTAGGATCGTTAACAGACATGGCAGGAAGCCAGATGCTGACCCGCTCACGATTCCACCAAAGGCCTTCGGGATTGCCCGGCTTTGCAAAATTATAGCGATAAAGCACAGCGCGGATGTATCGCGGAGGCTTACCCGGGAAGGGAACAGCGGCAAAAAGATTTACAACATTGGGATCGTTATGAAGAAGTTTCCAGGTAAGATTTAGCGTCCATGGATAATCATCCGGTGACGACATAGCAGCAAACCACATTTGCCAGTCCAGGTGCAATTGATATGGGGCTATTTGCGGTGGCCGTTTATTAAGGGCAACAGGCAGTCCTTTATAAATATAGGGCTTCCAGTTGGCGCTGTCACCTGGGTTCTCATTCATCGTTCCCTCAAATACCACATTCAAACGTTCACGTCCCACTGTTCCGAATGCGCCATAAGTATTCACGAGATCCAGCGGATCGTACGAAGTGTTCATGATTTGCCCCGGAGACAGCATGTTCACCACAGGCTGGATGCTGAGGACTAAGATGAGAGCGGTGACGATCCAGGCAGTGGTTAACATCGGGTGCGATGGCACGGCATGTTCGGCTGCGGCGTCCGCTTTACTTACAATTACCCGGGGAAGAAACCTGCGCCAGAACCTATCGTCGAAACAGGCCAGTGCAGGAATGATAGTGAGCCAGTTTAAAAACGAAAGGTTGCCACTAAGGATAAGGGTAACCTGGAACAAAACGATTACCGATCCTGCAATATGGCGGGCAAGGCGTGGCCAAAATACGAACCATGGTGCAACGAGCTCGGCAAGAAAATTGAACCAGACCCCTGCTTTTAAAATTGCGCGGGGCAGAAAATGAAACCACCGGCTTAGCGGGCCTGGTATTGGCTGTGTTTCGAAATGATAATAGAGGGCGGTTCCGTTGCGCCATATAGCATCCCCCCGGATCTTAATCAATGCAGATCCGAGCATCATACGAAAGGTCAGCCACCGGAACAACGTGATGACTGGCATTGGCGGTTCGCGTTTGGGAAACGGGCGCATGTCGAGCAAAGGGCAAAGGAAGATAGAGAGAAAACCGGTTTCGCTAAGCTGGATCTCCCATCCGAATCCATACCACTCCTGCCCTACATGAACAAAGGACATGTAGAGAAACCAGACCGCAGTAAGCAGCGGTGCATTTGCGTAGCCTGCCACTACAACGCAGGAAAGAATGAAACCGATCCATGCCGTGGTAAGGAGCGCCGTATCAGAATGAACGAACCAAAAGAGCGATGGCAGGCGCACAAAACCAGCTCCGGTTGAGCCGAGTGCATTGCCTACCTGCTTCAGGTAAATGCCTACGGGAAGAAGCCCGTCAGAACCGATCAGGGGCACGATCTCATTGATCAATACGAGAAAAGCCACGGCATAAACCACTCCCAGCAAGCGAAGAATAAGAAAGCGCGTGAGCCAGTAGGATGGCTTTTTGCCCAATAAACCGGGCACCTCTTGTAACTCACTATCTATTTTGCTTTTCATTTCCATTTCCAATTCATTATTTCCGGTATATGCCTGTATCAATCAAACCAGTATTCATAATTTGTGCTATGTTAAACGTAAAATGGCCAAAGATAATAACACGTATTTTACACACTACATGAATTACTTTGCAGCATTTCTTAATTCGTGTAACCTGTCTGCCGCCAGGCAGGTTCGTATTAATTCGTGTAATAAATAATAAATTTTGCGCCGAAACATGGTTAATACAGCACTAATTCTTGCTCAAAATTAATATGCCGGTTCATTTTTTTTATTTTTTACTTTTTTAATGTGAGATTATACAAACCGGTTATTTAAAAAAAAAACTGAGTACTGTATTTTCCAAACTAATAATTCCGATAAATGCTACCAAGGTTTCGCATAGTTTATATAATGCTCCCGGATCTTCAGGGTCAAAAATAAAATGAGGTTCGATTTATAGATTAGGATCTGTAACTGGGAAGTGCATGACAAAATTAAATGGTTCTTAAATAAAGGATTTCCCATGTCAGTTAATACATGTTAATATATCCAACTGTCAGTAACATCAACCGTTACCTGACTTTTATTTATCTTACGTGAATGAAAAAATTGGGCTTTTCAATATTTATATTATTAATAAGCCTATCGGGTCAGTCTCAGAATACTTTTTATTACAAAGGATATACTTTACGGCTTTTACGTCCTATGAATTTTAATCCCCTGAATGATTCAGTTGTATTTAACAGTACGCATGATACTGTTTTTATTTATCACCTGGGAACATCGGCGGCAAGGTTATCATCCCCTACACATACTTTTGCAACCGTAAGCGAAAATGGAATTGCCGATGTAAAATATAATTTACGCTATTTTTATTATACATGGTCCTATAACACGGGAAGCGAAAATGTCTCGGGATCAAACGAAATAGAATTAGACAAATATCCAACCAAAGATGAGATATTAAACCTGCTGCCGGATGATATAAAAAAAAGAAAACCTAATATCGAAATTTTTGAAAAAATTCCTGAAGAGCCTCATTAACGTATCACGGGCAAGGATAATACTTCTGTGCTATAAATGTGGAAATTGAAACATATACCAGGAAAGGGTCATACCCGAAAATTTAAAATGATCACTTAATCCGGAATGTTACGCGAAACAAAATATATTGACTTTCATAATTTGAAAAATTAATATTCATGAATGTTTGCCGCTTTATTCTAATCTACTGTTTTGTATTTGCAGTATTCAGTTTGAATCACAACAACACCGCTTCGGCTCAAAGCCAGAAAAAATCTTTGGAACATATACCGTACCTGGAAAAGCAAGGCACGGCTACCCGGCTTGTAGTGAACGGGAAGCCGTTTCTTATGATTGCCGGAGAGTTGCACAATTCTACTTCAGGAGGGTTCGAATATATGCGCCCTGTATGGAAGAAAATGCAGCAAAAAAATTGCAATGCTATTATTGCAACGGTTTCCTGGGAGCTCATTGAGCCGGAAGAAGGGAAATTCGATTTTGCTTTTGTAGATAGTGTTATAGCAGGTGCCAGGGAAGCAAACCTTAAACTGGGTTTGATTTGGTTTGGCAGTTGGAAAAATGCAGGCTCTGTTTATATCCCTTCGTGGGTAAAAAAAGATTATACAAAATATCCAAGGGCCAAAGATGATCATGGAAAGCCGCTGGAAATTTTATCCACATTTGGAAATGCTTCTGCTGACGGGGATGCTAAGGCATTTGCTGCGCTGATGCATCATATCAAAGAGACGGATAGTGAGCAGCAAACTGTAGTGCTGATCCAGGTAGAAAATGAAATGGGAGTACTTGATAATATGGGAACAACTCCAGGTAATGCAAGAAGAGATTTCAGCGCTGCCGCTAATGAAGCTTACAATGCAACTGTGCCAAAGGGTTTAATGAATTATCTTATTCAGCACAAGAACAATTTGTATCCTGAACTCAATAAAGTATGGGCAGCAACCGGCTTTAAAACTTCAGGGTCATGGGAAGAAATATTTGGTAAAAGCAATTTTAAACCTGGTAATGAGGATTGGAAATTTTTCTCATATTATACAGAAGAACTTTTTTCGGCCTGGAATTATGCAAAGTATGTTGAAAGAGTTGCTGCTGCCGGTAAGAAAGAATATCCATTGCCAATGTATGTAAATGCCTGGCTGAAACAACCTCTTACTTACCTGCCGGGAAAATATCCCTCAGGGGGCCCGTTACCCCAGGTGATTGATGTATGGAGGGCGGCGGCTCCTTCCATTGATTTTATAGCTCCCGATATTTATACAGATGAATTTACCTGGGTATGCAATGAATATACAAGGAGTGGTAATCCTTTATTTATCCCTGAAACAAGGGGAGGCGA
>JBDTZL010000007.1:0-23261 GCA_040005125.1 Ginsengibacter sp. | reverse complement strand
TATCTCCTTCCTCCGGGCAAACTGCATATAATTCAGCAAGCATTTGCAGCATAAATGTTGAAAAAAGTTTGGGTTTGTCCTGTAGATCTGTAACTCTTAAAACACTGATCATCCCGCGCCCGTCATCACTAACCCGCATCAGGTCTTCGACTTCAAAACTTTTTTCACCAAAAAAAGAATCTGCCCCTTGTTGTTGTAATTCTATTACTTTTCTCAAAATGGTTCCTGTGGAAGTGGTAGAAATATTTCCATAAGTAGCCTGTAATTCATTTTTACCTTCATTACCCACATATTGCAACACTTTTATAAAATCTTTCAGATCAAGTAATGGAAGCTTATTATCATCACAATACTTAAATATCATCGCCACTACCCCACCCTGGGTATCGTTTAATCCGAGGATTTTTGTAAGAAGCACGGGGCCAAATTCAGAAACAGTTGCCCTCAGCCTTACGCCCTTTTGTGTACTTAGAGTAAGGAGATCCACCGGGTAAGACCCGGGCTTGTAGTCCATTTTCAAGGTTTGGTAACGCGCGGTAATTTTATCATTGGGAGTTCCGGCGGCTCCGATACCACTCAGGTCGCCCTTAATGTCCATGAGCAATACCGGTACACTGGCATCGCTCAATCCTTCGGCAATCATTTGAAAGGACTTGGTTTTGCCCGTACCTGTTGCTCCTGCAATCAAACCATGACGGTTCATGGTTTTTAACGGAAGGAAGATTTCGGCTTCCGGTATAATATTACCTTCAAATAAAGCAGCGCCTATTTTAATGGTTTCCCCTTGAAATGAATAGCCGTTTTTAATAGATTCGGTAAATGATTTTATATTCCCCATTTATTAATTTTTTGAAAGTTACAAACTCAGAATCAAAATGATAAGATTGTTTTAACTTTTCAAACACACTATTTAACGTAAATAGCAGTCTTATTAAATTATCTTAAACCATTTTCATAAAAACTGAATATCTTTATTCGGAAAAAATACAAAAATTAATATGGAGAATAAAAAACCTAAAATCCTGATTTGCGAGGACGATCCGAATCTTGGTATGGTGTTAAAAAATTACCTGGAGCTCAATGATTATGATGTTGTTCTGGAAAGAGACGGACGGCTTGGCCTCGCTGCTTTTCAGCGGGAAAAATTTGATATATGCCTGCTGGATGTTATGATGCCTAATATGGATGGCTTTACTGTTGCCGAAGAAATCAGGAATGTAGACCCTGATATGCCATTGTTCTTCCTTTCAGCAAAAACGATGAAAGATGATATCATTAAAGGTTATAAGCTTGGTGCAGATGACTATATCACAAAGCCATTTGACAGCGATGTGCTGCTTCATAAAATCAAAGCAATTTTAAAACGTAATGAGGAGCTGCATCGTGAAGAAGTAAATGCCGAATATGATTTGGGGCAATATCATTTTAATCCCAGGTTGCGCCAGTTGGGCGTTGGAAAAGATGTTCAGACCTTATCTCCAAAAGAAAATGAATTGTTGAAAATGCTTTGTGAATATAAAAATGATCTGTTACCGAGGGAAACAGCGCTTAAGAAAATCTGGGGAAGCGATACCTATTTCAACGGCCGTAGCATGGATGTTTATATTGCCAAGCTTCGTAAATATCTAAAAAACGATCCCAGCATCGAAATTGTAAACATTCATGGAAATGGCTTCAGGCTGGTAGTTCAGGAATAATACAAATTTTACCTTCAAATTATTTATTTAAAAGCAAGACCGCAGCCACCAGAGCTGCGGTTTCTGTTCTTAGCCTTGTTTTACCGAGACTTACAGGAATGAAATTGTGTTGAAGAGCCAGGTCAATTTCATTTTTAGTAAAGTCACCCTCAGGGCCAATGAGTATTATTTGATCACCATGTTGAATCTGATAGTTACCGGATCGGTGGTTACCGGATATTTCATTGGCCAATTGATTTTTGGGATCTTCCATACAATGAGCAATAAATTTATTCGGATGATCAGATTTTTTTATTTTCTCTTCGAATTTTACGGGCTCATGCAATAAGGGCAGCCATGACTGCTGCGATTGCAACATGGCACTCACTAAAATATTCTTCATCCTTTCATAGTGGAAATGTTGTTTCGCTGTGCGCCGGCAAATAAGAGGACTGATCTCTGAAACACCAATTTCTGTCGCTTTTTCCAAAAACCATTCAAAGCGATTTTTATTTTTAATGAGTGAAACGGCAATAGATACTTTACCACTTCGCTGAGCGAAAAAAGTTCTCCCGGTGATTTTTACGGCTGTCTTTTTTTTATCCGCAATAACAATAAAAGCTTTCAGCACTTCACCTTTACCGTTAGTAAGGTTCAATTGATCAGATTCGTGCATCCGCAGCACTTGTACGATATGTTTTGAACTATCCTCACTTAAAATAAACTCATCCTGAACCGGTAAATTTTCTTCGAAAAAAAATGGTAAGTGCATTGTACTCCTCAGTCTTAAAAATTTAATTGATCAGGGTATGAAATGACCTTTTTCAGAAGCTAAGGTTATTTAAAAATTATTGAGTATGATTCGCTTCGCCGGTTAAAAGTCAATTAATAATTTAAAGAGGCTAATACTTAAAAAGGCGTTTCATCATCAAACTCGCCATCGTTCATCTTACTTCCCTTTTGTATATAAAGCTTGGGGCCATCTCCATCAATATCTTTTACAGGTTTCCAGCTTCCCCCCTGCGGAAGGCTCTTGCTAAAATCATCGCCGTCATCCTCTACAAATTTCTGGATGTGAAGCAATGCTTTGAGTTTAATGGTATCAAGCTGGCCGTTTCTATGTTTTGCTATACGTATATGCGTTTCACCTTTATTACTTTCACCTTGCTCGTTAGCAGTAATATCATAATATTCCGGGCGGTACAGGAAGATCACCATATCTGCATCCTGCTCAATCGCACCAGATTCCCTCAGATCACTCAACTGGGGCATTTTATTTCCTTCTTTTCTTTTCTCAACTTCGCGGCTTAGCTGGCTGAGAGCAATTATCGGAATATTCAATTCTTTTGCGAGCCCTTTCAAGTCTCTTGAAATACGGCTTATTTCCTGCTCCCTGTTGCTGTTTCGGTTTTCACCTGCACCGCTCATGAGCTGCAAATAGTCGATAATTATCAGGCCTACATTGTGCCTGTTTTTTAACCTCCGGCACTTGGCTCTTAATTCAAAAATGTTCAGCGCAGCAGTGTCATCAATATGTATGGGGGCAGATGCGAGCCGTTCAATTCCTTTCTTATAAAGCTGTTTCATTTCATGCTCCTCAAGCCGTCCCCGGGCAATCTTTTCCAGCCATATTTCGCTTTCTGCACTCAGGATCCTCTGTACAAGCTGGCCTGCGCTCATTTCAAGAGAGAAGAAGCCAACTACCGTAGGTTTAGTAGGATGAAGCGCCGCATTACGGGCAAGATTAAGCGCAAATGCTGTTTTGCCCACGGAAGGGCGTGCAGCAAGCACTATAAGATCTGATGGCTGCCAGCCGTACGTAATATGGTCAAGAACGGAAAAGCCAGTAGGCACACCAGTGATTTCATCCTGACGGGTTCTAAGATCTTCAATGCGTTGAATGGTTTTGACCAACACGGTGTCTATGCTTGCATAATCTTTCCGTAAGTGATTATTGGTAATTTCAAAAAGCTTGGTTTCTGCATCATCAAGAAGGTCAAATACGTCGGTACTATCTTCGTAAGCATCCCCAATAATTTCCCCACTTATCCTGATCAGTTCTCTTTGAATAAATTTTTGAAGAACAATTCTTGCATGGGCTTCAATATTGGCTGATGAAACCACAGAATTTGTAAGCCTTGTAACGTAAAAAGGCCCACCGGTGAGATCAAGCTCCTGCCGGAATTTCAATTCTTCAACAACTGTCAACAAATCAATGGGAGAGTTTTTTTGCTGCAGCCCCTGCATTGCCCTGAAAATTCGCTGGTGTGCCTCTACATAAAAACATTCAGGCTTTAAAATTTCAATTACAAAATCAAAAGCGTTTTTCTCCAGCATAATTGCGCCAAGCACCGCCTCTTCCAAATCTTTTGCCTGGGGTGGTATTTTTCCAAACATCATAGTTCCCAGCTCAAGAGAGCCACTTTTTCTCCGGGATTTTCTTTCTGTATTGAGGTTAGTAAGATCCATGTTTTCGTAAAATCTTTTATAAGTTAGGGTTGAATAATTTAATTAAATCTACAAGCAAATTTTGATAGGGTCGGCTAAGATAAATGACAAAAACCTATTTAAAGAAATTGTTAAGCCCTTATATTTATACCGGACCTGTTCACATCAAATTCACATGAAAACAGCGACTTTCAACATAAATAATACGCTTTTTCACAATTTAAAATACTTTTCAGTCTTACCAATGTCATAATTGACAACATAATGTGAATAAAAGAATTGGGGAGGTTTGAGTTATAAACCCGGAAAATTTGTTAGGGAATTTTGTCGGATTTTAAGAGTTGGTGTGACAGGGAATAAACGCTTTTTCAGCAAAAACCACGACCGGAACAGTTTTATAAACTCACGGCAACTTTCTTAACCGCATCTTTCTTATTTTTGAATTTTCTATAAACCAGGGATGGTCATTTATAAAAGAATACATGAAGATTAGTTACAATTGGCTAAAGGATTATCTGCCGGGGGGCATCATAACTTCAAAAATGATGGAAAACCCCCGAAAACTGTCTGCTATTTTAACTTCAGTGGGGCTTGAGGTGGAAGACCTTTACCCATACGGGGAGGTAACCGGTAGCCTGGAAGGCTTACTAATTGGCGAAGTTATTACGGCCGAAAAGCATCCAAATGCCGACAAATTAACCATTACAACCGTTAGTAACGGCCATGGCGAAACGCTGCAAATAGTATGCGGCGCTTCCAATGTTGCCGCCGGGCAAAAAGTGATCATAGCTCCCGTTGGCACAATTATCTATCCATTAAATGAAGCCCCTTTTATGATTAATAAGGCTACCATACGCGGAATAGAAAGCAACGGGATGTTGTGTGCTGAAGATGAAATTGGCGTGGGTGATAGTCATGAGGGAATAATTGTACTTCCGCGGGATACGAAAACAGGCATATCCGCACAGGATTATTATAAGCCTTCAGGTGATTCGATACTCGAGATAGGGCTTACACCCAACCGTATGGATGCCATGAGCCATATGGGAGTGGCTAAAGATGTGTGTGCATACCTGTCTCACCACTACAAGACTGAAATAAAAATGATTTCACCTTTTAAAGATATTTTTAAGGCAGATAACACTTCTTATGAAACAGATGTTTCAATAAAGAATACTGAAGCCTGCAGCAGGTATGCGGGAGTAATCCTGGCCGGCATCAAAGTATCACAGTCACCAGGCTGGTTGCAGGACAGGCTTAAAAGTATTGGCGTAAGGCCTGTCAATAATATTGTAGATATCACAAATTTTATTTTACATGAAACAGGCCAGCCTTTACATGCATTTGATGCTGATAAAATAAAGGGGAATAAAATAATCGTAAAAACACTTTCCGAAGGGACCTTATTTACTACGCTTGATAAAAAAGTGCGTGTCCTTAACAGTGAAGATCTGATGATATGCAACGGAGATGAGGAACCTATGTGCTTTGGTGGTATTTTCGGTGGCCTTGAAAGTGGAGTTACCCAAAATACAGCCAATATTTTTTTAGAAAGTGCCTGGTTTAATCCTGTGTCAGTACGAAAAACTTCTTTCAGGCATAATCTAAGAACTGAAGCAGCCATACGATTTGAAAAAGGAGTTGACATAAGTAACACGGTTCATGTTTTAAAACGGGCAGCATTACTTATCAAAGAGATTTGCGGAGGTCAGATCTCCTCCGAAGTTATAGATGTGTACCCGGAACCAAAAACGCAATACGAGGTTACTTTACAACATCATTACCTGCAAAAAATAAGCGGAAAAAATTATCCGCCGGAAGCTGTAAAAAATATTTTAAAGAGCTTGAATTTTTCCATTGTAAGTGAAGACGCCGGTGAATTAAGGGTTGCGGTTCCTTTTAGTAACCCCGATATAAGCATACCTGCAGATATTGTTGAAGAAATTATGAGGATCGACGGATTGGATAACATAGAAATTCCTTTGGCTATTACAATATCTCCGGCAACTGAAACCAGCGCTTTTGAGTCGGCAGTAAAAGAAAAAATAACGGGTTGGTTAACCGGCAATGGCTTTTCAGAAATTTTTACAAATTCTATTACCAACAGCAAATACTTTACTGAAAAGACTCTTGGGCAAACTATAAAAATCATCAATAGCCTTAGTGAAGATCTTAATGTCATGCGCCCTTCAATGATGCCGACAGGGCTTGAAAGCATTTCTTATAATCTTAACAGGAAAAATCCTGATCTTTTATTTTTTGAATTTGGAAAAATTTATTCAATCGCAGAACCTGGAAAATATACTGAGTCAGAAAGCCTTGCTTTATATTTTACGGGCAATAAAAAAAATAACAATTGGAAAGTTGCTGCTGAAAAAACCGATATTTATTTTGTGAAGGGTGTGATTGATAATATTTTCTCCCTTGCCGGCTTAAATGATTACCGTTTTGCCCCGCGAAAAGAAGATGAACTTGATGATTGTATTATTGCCATATCACATGAAAATATTGTGGCAAAAGCCGGAAGCATAAAAAAATCAACCCTTGAAAAATTCTCTATAAAGCAACCTGTTTTCTATCTTTATATAAACTGGCACGAATTGATTTCTCTTACACAAAAAAAGGAACTATCTTTTATAGAAATTCCAAAGTTTCCTCAGGTACACAGGGACCTTTCCATAATCGTTGACAAAGGAATTGCTTATCAATCACTGGAAGATTCGGTTACTTCTTTGAATTTAACCAGGCTGATATCAGTTAAATTATTTGATGTGTTTGAAAATGAAAAACTGGGTGAAAACAAAAAATCACTGGCCATCAGCTTCCTGTTTTCCGACAGGGAAAAAACCCTTACAGATGAGGAAACTGATGAAATGATGGCGCGAATTATTCATGTAATTGAGAAAGACTGGAACGCAGAAATAAGAAGAAATGCATAGTCTCATCTTAGCTATATCCTGTTGCTGCAAATATCTCCGTGAAGGCCGTCAATGCGGCAGGAGTTATGCCTGGAAAACTTTATAGCGATGTAGGAAACTCTGATAAATTATACTCAATATAACCGAATGAAAACAGTTGAAGAACATATAAATTCTATAAATACCAAATTGCAGCAATTGCTGAAAAAGTATGCTGCTCTCCGGAAGGAAAATGCATCCTTACATCATGAAGTGGAAGAAAGGAGGACTAATGAAAAACACTTTCTCGATAGAATAGATTCTCTTGAAATGCAGACCGGCATGCTGAAGGCTTCATCCGGAAAAATGAATGAAAAAGATAAGCAGGATTTCGAAAAAAGAATCAATATATATATAAAAGACATTGAAAAATGCATTGGAATGCTAAATAACTGATTATGGACAACCTTATCCCATTAAATATTCTTATTGGTGACAGATCCTATCGCATAAAAATACTTCCCTCCGATGAAGAAAAAGTGCGCGGAACGCTGAAAATTATCAATGCTAAAATTCTTGAATTTCGTTCCCAGTTTGCAGGCAAGGATATGCAGGATTACATTGCCATGGTATTGATATGGTATGCAACCCAGCTACAAACTGAGCTGCCTAATGATGCCTCAGGGAAAGAGTTTGAAGAAGCCCTGGAAAAAATAGATAAGCAACTGGATTCGGTGGTGAGTAGTGAGTAATTAGGTCAATAAGTCAATAGTCATTGCGAGCAGTGAGTACCAGGAAAGCTAAAGTTGTTGATGGTATCCACCAATGACTATGGACCAATAACTTATTGACTACTGACTATTGACTACTGACTACTGACTATTCCCCACAATTTATACTATCTTCGTCTATCCGCATTTTCTGAGAGAAAATGCGTTATAAAAGAGGACTATAGATTATGAACCGCCTTAAATTATCAAAAAGCAATGGGACAAATAATTCCAATAATAACTGGTGTCGTGGCTTTAATAGCTGGCATCATCCTGGGTAAATTTTTATTTGCCAAAAACACAAAAAACCAATTAGAAAAAGCAGAATCAGAAGCGCAAAAACTTATTTCCGATGCTCAATTTCAAGCCGAAACGCTTAAAAAAGAAAAGCTGCTGGAGGCAAAAGAGCGTTTTGTACAACTTAGATCTGAACATGACAAAGAAGTCTTTCAGCGTAATCAAAAACTGAGCGATGCTGAAAACCGCCTTAAGCAAAAAGAGCAATCTATAAACCAAAAGGACCAAAATATAGAGCGCCTTTTAAAGGACAATGAGGCCATTAAGGAAACCCTCAACCGCCAAATTGAAGTGGTTAATATAAAGCGTACGGAATTGGAAAAACACCAGGAAGAGCACATACGCAGACTGGAGAAAGTAGCCGGCCTTTCTGCTGAGGAAGCCAAATCCCAGCTTGTTGAATCGCTACGGCAGGAAGCCAATTCCCATGCACTTGTAATACAGCAGGAAATAATTGACGATGCTAAATTGAGGGCCAACAAAGAAGCCCGCAAAATAATTATACAAACCATTCAGCGTACTGCGTCGGAACAGGCAATTGAAAATGCCATTACTGTTTTTAACCTGGAAAGTGACGAAATAAAAGGATCAATAATTGGCCGGGAAGGCCGTAACATCAGGGCTATTGAAGCAGCAACAGGGGTAGATTTAATTGTTGATGATACCCCCGAAGCTATTATACTTTCTTCTTTTGATCCTTTACGCCGTGAAATTGCACGTCTTTCTTTGCAGCGTTTGGTAACAGATGGCCGTATTCATCCTGCACGCATCGAGGAAGTGGTAGAAAAGACCCGCAAACAACTGGAAGAACAAATTGTTGAGATTGGCGAACGCACAGTAATTGAATTGGGAATACATGGTCTGCATAAAGAACTGGTAAGGATTGTAGGTAAAATGCGCTTCAGGTCTTCTTACGGCCAAAATTTATTAATGCACAGCCGCGAAGTGGCTAACCTGTGTGGTATAATGGCTGCAGAATTAGGAATGAATGCCAAACTGGCTAAGCGTGCGGGCCTGCTTCATGATATTGGAAAGGTGCCTGATGATGAGACCGAGTTAAGCCATGCATTACTGGGAATGAAACTCGCTGAAAAATATGGAGAGAATCCCGCAGTTTGTAATGCGATTGGCGCTCATCATGATGAAGTTGAAATGCAATATGTGATTTCACCAATTGTACAAGCCTGCGACTCTATGAGTGGTGCCAGGCCTGGAGCACGACGCGAAATAATGCAGCAATATCTCCAGCGTATTAAAGACCTGGAGAATCTCGCACTGGCATATACGGGTGTTGAAAAAGCGTATGCGATCCAGGCTGGCCGGGAACTTAGGGTTATCGTGGAAGCCGATAAAGTAAGCGATGGGGAAAGCGATAAACTGAGTTTTGAAATAGCCCAGAAAATTCAAACGGAAATGACTTATCCCGGGCAAATAAAAGTAACCGTCATACGTGAAAAGAGAGCGGTGAATATGGCCAGGTAACATTAAATCACCAGGGAACTGCTCTAAAAATATTTTTCATCTTTGCGACGTATGGGTTTGGCAACAATACTCCTGTTTTCCACGTTATAGAGGAAGAGGATTATTTTTGCTTTATAATAAAAATTACTTTTAAATCAACCCTTCCATGAAAAAACCATTACCAAGAGTAATCTTTTTCTCCTTATTTGCAATTTTACTTATCGTAAAAGTAAATGCTCAAAGCAAATCAGCCGTTGCCATTAATTATATTGAGAGGCACGCAGCGTTATTGCGGCTAAATTCCGCTGACGTAGCCGATGTAAGGCTTATTGATGAAAACACTGATGCTAAAACTGGCATCAGCCATGTTTACCTAAGTCAGTTTTACAAAGGAATCAGCGTATATAATGCTGTTGCAGGTATCCATATAAATTCACAGAACGAGGTAGTTTACTCCAATAGCAGCTTCCAAAATAATCTTGAACAGAAAGTAAAAAATGCGATCCCCTCATTGTCGGCAGGAGCTTCGGCAGCGAAAGCATTTCAGCATTTGAATATCCCGATCACCAGGAGTTTAGCCGAAGTAACCTCAACTTCGGGTAAACCTTATAAACCAAATGAATACCACTTTGCAAAAGACGGTATTGCTTTACAGGATATTTCTTCTGAACTGATGTGGCTTCCTTCAGGAACAATGGGGCAAATAGCGCTGGTATGGAAGGTAAATATTTATAAAACTGATGCCAGCGAGTGGTGGGATGTATTTGTTGATGCCAAAACCGGTGACATTGTTACAAAAAACAACCTGGTAATTTCCTGTGATTTTACACCCCCGGCAGAAACTGATTCAGCAATGACCCAGGCTGAAAACAGCAGTATATCGTCTCCTTACGAAGTAAATGCCGCGAATGATTTTAATGTAATTGTCCGCCCGGCCGAAGCGCCGTCCTTTGCATCCAGAACAATAATCAACAGTCCCTGGAATTTAGCTGGTGCTGCCGCTTCACCTTTTGGCTGGTTAAATGACGGAACTGTAAGCTATACTTACACAAGAGGAAATAATGTTTGGGCCTATCTTGATACCAATAATATCAATACAGCCTCAGTACCCAGGTCTGCTGATGGTGGAAAGGGTCTAAATTTTAATTTCCCTATTGATTTTAGCAAAGCCCCGCAAACATATGCCAGGGCCGCAACTACGCAATTATTTTACGCCAATAATACCATGCATGATATCTGGTACCACTATGGTTTTAACGAGGCATCAAGAAATTTCCAAAAGAGCAATAATGGCCAGGGAGGATTGGCCAATGATGCCGTGAATGCTGAGGCCCAGGATAGCCGCAATTTGACGCCCTGTGTAAGAGATAATGCAAATATGGCAACCGTGGGTGATGGCGCAAGCCCAAGAATGCAGATGTATTTATGGTCGGCAACAGTAGACGCTAAAATTAATTCTCCGGCATCAATTGCAGGCAATGACCCTGCGACTTCCTCCGGTACGTTTGGTCCTTGTATCGCCACCACAAATGTTTCGGGGAACGTAGCAATCGCAAACCCCGCAGACGGATGCGATACTTTGACAAATACGGCAGCCATGGCAGGCAAAATTGCCCTGGTTGACAGAGGCACCTGCGCTTTTACACTAAAAGTAAAACTCGCCCAGGATGCCGGGGCTATTGGGGTAATTATTGTAAATAATGTTGCGGGCCCCCCGATTGGTATGAGTGGCACTGACGCAACCATTACTATTCCCGCCATTATGGTAAGTGATATAGATGGTGCTGCTATAAAAACCGCATTGGGAACATCTGCGGTTAATGTAACCTTAACCACAACTACCCCGGAGCTGGATGGTGATCTTGATAACGGGATTATGTTTCATGAATACGGGCATGGAATTACGCATCGTTTAACCGGCAATGGATCCAGCTGCATGAGCAATGCCGAGCGTGGCGACGAAGGATGGAGCGACTGGTATGCATTGGTGTGTACACAGAAGCCGGGAGATAACGCAAATACACCAAGATCCATTGGGACTTATGTGGTAAACCAGGCACCTGCCGGAACCGGCATCAGGGGATTTCCGTACAGTTATAATATGACAGTTAATCCGCACACCTATTCAGATGTACAAACAAGTGGCGGAGAAGTACATACAATTGGTGAAGTATGGTGTTCTGCCTTATGGGATATGTATTGGCTGATGATAAATAAGTACGGGTATGACCCCAACATTTATACCGGAACAGGGGGTAATAATAAATGTATGCAATTGGTTATAGATGGATTAAAGATGCAGTTGTGCAGCCCTGGCTTTTTGGATTCCCGTGATGCAATTTTAAGTGCCGACACGGTCGATAACGGTGCCGCTAACTCCTGCCTGATATGGAGTGCCTTTGCAAGGAGAGGAATGGGATTTTCCGCAGTACAGGGAAGTTCCGGTGATACCAACGATCAAACAGCCGCTTTTGACGTCCCAACAACCTGTTCGGGTGTTGTGTTGCCGGTTACATTGGTATCATTGAAAGCGACAGGTATTGATAATAAAATAAATATTGCCTGGAAAACTGAAGGAGAATATAATAATGCCGGATTTGAACTACAAAGAAAAAGCTCATTAACAGACCCTTTTGTAACCGTTGCAACTATTGCAGCAAAAGGAACTAACGGAAGTGGTTTTGATTATAGTTTTGATGATATGAATGTTGCAGCCAATATTCTTTATTACTACCAGCTTATACAAAAAGATAAAGATGGCAAAAAGAATTTTTCCCAGGTAGTAACGGCAATTATCCGTAAACATTTACCGATGAATGTTTCTATCTACCCAAATCCGGCAGGCAAGGTTGCTTACCTCCAGTTTGGCGATGGGTTCAAAAATGATGCTGCGGTAAAAATTTCAGATGTATTCGGAAGAGTGGTCTATAATAAAACACTTCATAATGTATCAAACAGCAGGGTTGCTTTGGACGTTTCAAATTATGCAGCGGGAGTATATGAAATTAATGTGAATGACACCAATAATAATGCGGTATTGAGAATAATAAAAAAATAATTAGCTGAACATAAAGGAAAGAGCAGTGATAGAGCCGCCTCTTTCTTTATTATGGCCTAAGATTAAAGACTGTTCACATAAATTATGCAGGAATTCGTGTTAATTGGTGTAATTCGTGGCAACCAAAAATTCTATTTCGCCTCATTAATATAAAATTTTCGCTTACATTTGCAATCCTAAAATAAAAACTATGAATGCAACTGAATTTGTTCACTCGCAGTTGACAGTGAAAAAAGAACTTCCGAAATTTAAAGCCGGTGATAATATTACCGTTAATTACAAAATCCAGGAAGGTAATAAAGAACGTATTCAAAGTTTTAAGGGCGATGTTATAAAGCGCCAGGGCGAAGGTGGCACTGCTACATTCACCGTACGTAAAATAAGTGATGGAGTTGGCGTTGAGCGTTTGTTCCCTCTTTTTTCTCCTAATATTGACAGTATTAAACTTCATAAAGTAGGTAAGGTACGCCGTTCAAAGCTGTATTTCCTTCGTGAAAGAAGTGGGAAAAGTGCCCGTATCCAGGAAAAAAGAATGAAATAAGAATAAGATTTTAATAAAAAACCGGGAAATTATCGTTTCCCGGTTTTTTATTGCATATCCTTGCAACCGCCATGTATGCAAATGATATAATTATACCTGGCTAATATTTTATTAAATGAAAAGATTTGTATTATTGCTTTTGTTATATCAGTACTATTTGCTTCCTGTGCAAGGGGAATTTCTCCTTACGAAGCTGCAAACGGGAAGGCCAAATGCGGCCGTTTTATTGGCAGGTAATTCATAAGACGCAATTGTTAAACAAATTGCAAATAAGGCAGTTTTATTACTATAATTATTATTAATGTATCTTTGGTAATCTAATTATTTAACAATGACACTTAACTTATTAAAACCCGTATTGTTGCTTTCAATGCCTGGTGGAACCGAATGGTTATTGATTCTATTGGTAGTCCTTTTATTTTTTGGAGGTAAAAAAATACCTGATCTTATGAGAGGGATTGGAAAGGGCGTAAGAGAATTTAATGATGCCAAGGAACACGTGAAAAATGAAATTGATGCCGGCATGAAGGACAAGGATACCAGGCCCGCCCCTACAAGGCAGGACGTTCCCAGGCAAGAAGTTGTGAGAGAAACACAACTTCCAGAATAAGACAAATTACAAATTTCGTTAACGGCTCAGATGCGTTTTCTATAAAATAGATGACTGCACCTTAGCCGTTTTTTTTATAAAGCTATTTGATTGTTTTCGTACAAAACTATACCGCACTACCACCAGCAGCTCCATGAAGGCCATACAACTTGCCTTGAAGCCGTAGAATATTTTCTTGGAAAAATTAATACCGCGAAAAAGCTGAATGCCTTCGTGGAAATTTATTCACAGGAAAGTATTGAAAGGGCCATCTCTCTTGATAAGAAAAGAAAAAGCGGGCAAACCTGTGGAAAGCTTCATGGTGTAGTGATTGCGATCAAGGATATTATCTGCCATAAAGATCATAAGATCACTGCCGGATCAGCCATATTAAAAAATTTTGTCTCGGTGTATAATTCCACGGCAGTTGAAAATTTATTGAGGGAAGAAGCAATTATTATCGGTACCTGTAACTGTGATGAATTTGCAATGGGAAGCACCAATGAGAATTCAATATATGGCCGTGTATTGAATGCATTGAATGAAAATAAAGTTCCCGGGGGATCTTCAGGAGGTTCGGCGGTAGCGGTACAGGCAGGGCTTTGCATGGTAAGCCTGGGCAGTGATACAGGCGGTTCTGTGCGGCAGCCGGCAGATTTTTGCGGAATAACCGGTATTAAACCTTCTTATGGATGTATTTCGAGACATGGCTTAATTGCGTATGCTTCTTCATTTGACCAGATAGGAATTTTCGCAAATAATATTGAAGATGCGGCAAAAGTTCTTGAAAGCATACATGGAAAAGACCTGTACGACAGCACGGTTAACCAGCAAAATCCTTCCGAATCTGCGCCTTCTTTTCAGCCTGAAAAATATAAATCCGGTAGCTACAGGATTGCCTTATTCAGGAATGCCCTTGAGCATAAAAGCCTGGATCCTGAGATCAAAAAAAGTATCTATGAATTAACTGACGAATTAAAAAATGACGGACATGAGGTTGAAGAAATTGAGTTTGACCTCATAGATTTTATTGTACCTGCCTATTATGTGCTCACAACCGCAGAAGCTTCGAGTAACCTTGCCCGTTATGATGGTGTGCGGTACGGCTACCGGCATAAAAACAACACTGAAGATCTTACAGAATTTTATAAAGAAACCCGCAGTGAAGGATTTGGGAAAGAAGTGAAAAGACGTATAATGCTGGGCACCTTTGTACTTAGTGAAGGATATTACGATGCGTACTTCACCAAAGCACAGCAAATACGCCGGTTACTGGTAAACCAGACAACACAAATTTTTAACAGGTTCGATGCGCTGATCCTGCCTACAGTGCCCTGCACCGCTTTTGAAGCCGGAAGTATGCAAAAAGATCCTGTTGCCATGTATCTTGCAGACATATATACTGTTTATGCCAATCTCACAGGAACTCCTGCCATTTCATTGCCCCTGTTCAAACACACTAATGGTATGCCTTTTGGCCTGCAGGTTATTACTAATAAGCATAATGAATTAACTTTACTTGAAATTTCGGATATGCTTTTGAATGCCTACAAAAAGTATTAAATATTTAATGAGGAAAATTTATTTCATACTGATTCTGTCTTCATTGTGTCAATTGGGTTTCGTAAAATTCACATGGGCACATGAACCATCTTTTTATCAAAACATTCCAGATACTACGATAAAGGAAAATGACAAGGAAGAAGATAAAGCAATAGATGAAGTTATCAAATCTCCCACGCCACCCAAACAGGAAAAAGTTCAATACTTCAGCCAGGTTACCAAATATGGATTTAAAAATCTTTTCAAAAATTATTCATATAATCCGGCCATACCTTATTCTTCCCAGGTAAATCCTTATGCGGAGACTTACATGCAGGATTACCTGCAGGCACATGGAAAATATTTGCAGCAGATGAAGCCAACTGCATTACCATACTTCAATTTAATTGACGGCATACTTACGCAATACGGGTTGCCTAAAGAATTAAAATACCTGGCAGTAATAGAAAGTGATCTTAAAACCAATGCGCTTTCCAATATGGGGGCGCGAGGGCCATGGCAGTTCATGATCTATACAGCAAAAGATTATGGCTTACAGGTGAACCAGTTTACCGATGACCGCACAGATTATTATAAAAGCACCAATGCTGCCGCCAAATATTTACTGAGCCTGTATAAAGATTTTAAAGACTGGCTGCTCGTAATAGCTGCCTATAACGGAGGGCCGGGCAGGGTATATACTGCTATTAAAAAAAGTGGCAGCCGTAATTTCTGGAGTATGCAATACTACCTGCCGGAAGAATCACGTAATCATGTGAAAAAGTTTATTGCCACACATTATATTATGGAGACCGGAATTAGTGATTCCCTGAATGGAAATTTTGATTATAAAAGTTTAAATGGGGTTGGCGGATCTTTATTAAAGCCTGGTATTACAGATGAAGAAACTTCAGGCTCAGATACACTGGCTCTTTCCGGAAAATACATTGCGGCAGTAATTGCAAAAAATCTTGGCATGGACCTAAAAGATTTTAACCGGTATAATCCCGGGTTTGATGATATGCTCGCTTCATCCGGCACTTATGATTTGAGGTTACCCAATGATAAAATGGATCTTTTTGTTGCCAATAAATATCCCATTCTCAATGAATGTGTTCAGCAATTTTTAGGAGATGTAAATGTTGATACAAAAACCGTTTATAAAAAACGCACGGATAATAAAAAAAGAAAATAATTACTTTATAAAGTTACGGCCTCATAATTGACCATTGACATACTGACTATTGACTTACTGACCATTAACTTACTGACTTACTGACTACTCGCCACTGCCTTCAATTATTCCAACGCTTTCTTTATAGCTGAAACCTTCAGCAAACATTCCTCATATTCATTTTCAGGAATGCTTTTAAAAGTAATGGCAGAGCCTGCCTGGATCGATACATATTTGTTGGATTTATTATAAAGCACACTTCTTATTACAACATTAAAATCAAAATCACCGTCCGGATTTATATATCCCACGGTACCGGAAAACAATCCTCTTTTGGTCCTTTCATATTTCTCGATCAATTCCATAACTCTTTTTTTAGGTGCTCCTGTCATCGATCCCATCGGGAAGGTAGCAGAAAATATTTCCGAAAGCGAAATATTCTCTTTAAGATTGCCCTGTATTGTTGATATCATCTGGTGTACCTGCGGGAATGCATAAATCTTTAAAAATTCTTTCACATACACCGACCCTTCTGTGCAAATTTTTGCGAGGTCGTTGCGAACAAGGTCCACGATCATTATATTTTCGGAACGCTCTTTTTCATTATTATACAAATCTTTCATTTGCTGCTCATCAGCCTTTGCGTCGTTGGTAATTCTCTTCGCTGTACCTTTCATCGGTTGAGAAATGATAGTATTCTCTCTTTTTTTTAAAAATCTTTCCGGGCTCGAGCAAATAAGGTATTTATCTTCATATTGATAAAAAGCAGAAAAAGGGTTTGGTGAAAATGTACTTAATTTCTGAAAAACATCGTGCGGGTCAATAACAGTGTCATCTGCATAAAATTCCTGGCAAAAATTCATTTCATAGCAATCACCTCTTGCAATATGCTCCTGCAATTTTTTAACGGTATCGATATATTCATTGCGGTGAAACCTGCTTTTTAAAGAAGGCATTTTACAAGCAAGCACTTCTGCGGGGCTGCCTGAAACTATTTCATCGTAAATTTTCTGTGCATCATAAGCCCCGGCTGCGCCTATCTGCACTTCATTTTTTTTTAGAATGAAAACTATTTCAGGAACAAAAAAATGAATATCGGGAAACCGGATGCCGTCCGGATTTGATGATTGCAAATCTTCAATTTCATTTTTTACATCATAGGCAATATGGCCAAAAATCCAATCCTGGTTTTTGTTTCTAAACTGATCAAGTTTTTTCAGCAGCGAGTTATGAGCTGTGAGCTGTGAGCTGTCAGCCTTGAGCTGTGACCAGTGAGCATTGAGTGAATTTCTTTTGCCGATAGCTGACGGCTCAAGGCTAATAGCTGATGGCTCAAGGCTAATAGCTGATGGCTCATTGCTCATAGCTGACAGTTGATGGCTCATAGCTGACAGCTCAGAGCTGACAGCTGATAGTTCATGGCTGACAGCGCTCACGCCTGCGCCTGCAATACAGTCGTACGATTTATTGAACTCGTATCCATGATTATCGAGGAAACAAAAAATGCTAAACTTTTTTCCAAAGTTTAGCATTTGAATTTTAAAAACTAAAAAATCTTCTATAAAATATGATGTGAATTTTCTTTCCAAAATTATTGATCAAAGGCAATAAAGCGAAGGTAACTTTTACCCTTTAAAAATCATCATCGTCATCATCGCCATCAACCTCATCATTAAAAAGATCCAGGTCTTTGAAATCCTCATCCAAATCAAAATCCTCATCACCCTTTCCTTTTTTTGCAGATGGCTTTTTGATTTTGGATTTTGGAATGTCAAACTCTTCGAAGTCCGGGTCATAGTCTTCGGTATCATCGGGTTTTTCCCAATCATCTTCCACTTCCACATCGTCATCATCATCATCATCTTCTGATTTGCTGGTTTTTTTTGATGAAGCACTCTTTGACTTTTTCGGAGGAGCGTCATCGTCATCCAAATCATCATCGTCATCTATGTCTTCGTCTTTCTTTTTCGATGAAGCTTTACTTGTGCCTGCAGCTGGTTTTTTTTCAGGAAATTCTTTTTCCTTATCAGATTTTGCTTTCATGTTTCCCTAAGGATTAATTATGTAAAATTTCTATTTGATTTTGAAATAGCCAAATAAATTAACTACTTTTTTAAAATTATTTAACTGATGCTCTTATTACTGAAGCCACAATCATGATGCCACAATAATCTGATCACTTCCGGCTCCATTTGAAATGAAGTTTACAGGAATACCTAATGTATCATTAATATAATTTATATAAACATTCATTTCAGGAGGTAAGTTATTAAAATTTTTTATTGCAGATATATCAGTTTTCCATCCGTCAAATTTTTTATACACAGGCTCAACACTCATTCGTTGCATCTGGAATGGAACCTGGTTGGTTTCTTCTCCGTTTACTTTATAACTATTACATACCTGGAGTGTATCCAATGAGTCAAGTACATCAGCTTTGGTCATTACCAATTGGGTAACCCCGTTTATCATACAGGCGAATTTTAAAGCCACCAGGTCAATCCATCCGCATCTTCTTGGCCGGCCGGTTGTACTGCCAAATTCATTTCCCGTTTGTCTTATCAGCTCCCCGGTTTCATCATTAAGTTCTGTCGGGAACGGGCCACTTCCTACGCGTGTACAGTAAGCCTTGGTAATACCAAATACTTCCTTAATTTTTTGAGGCGCAATACCAAGCCCGCTTCCCACGCCTGCAGTAATTGTACTGGATGATGTTACATAAGGAAAAGTTCCAAAATCAACATCAAGCATACTGCCCTGTGCGCCTTCTGCAAGAATTTTTTTTCCTTGTTGAATGGCATCATTCACAAAATATTCGCCGTTTACAATCTGGAGCTTTTTAAGGAACTCAAGCGCTTCAAAAAATTCTTCTTCCCATGTTGAAATATCTTCGTTAAAAGAAAAGTTATCCAAAAGCTTTTGATGCTTTAGCCGCAGTTTTATATACTGTGATAAAAAATTTTTGTCCAGCAGATCACCCACACGCAATCCATTTCTCCCGGTTTTATCCATGTATGCAGGGCTGATCCCTTTGAGCGTAGAGCCAATTTTATCGTTGCCTTTGGCCTGCTCACTGGCTTTATCAATAGCTCGGTGTGAGGGCAAAATTAAATGGGTTCGTGCGCTTATATACAGGTTTTTATGGTAATCAATTCCCATTGCTGCCACCGACTCGCATTCCTGCTTAAGGATATTGGCATCCAGGACGACCCCGTTGCCTATTAAATTTATTTTATTATCATGAAATATACCCGATGGTATCTGGTGAAGTACAATTTTCTTCCCTTGCACATAAAGCGTATGCCCTGCATTGGGGCCTCCCTGGAAGCGGGCAATAATATCGTAACGGGAAGCAAAATAATCTACAATTTTCCCCTTTCCTTCATCGCCCCATTGCAGGCCAAGAATTACATCAACCATTTGAAAAAAGTTTTTAAAAATGAATATTGGAACAATTTGCGATCAAAGGATTACGGTAAAAATAAAATGAAAAAATTAAATGGAGATTATAATTTCCTGTTTGTTTAACACCAAAAGAAAAAAAGGGGGAAGTTTATCTTTTTTAAACGGGAGTATAACGATTTTATGTGATAAGAACTATGTGGTTGTTAAGCAACCTTCAACATACTAAGCTTACTGATTTTGAATTTGCGCTGGGCATACTCGATTGTAAGCGTAAAAGTTTTTACTTTTTGAGAGGGCAGTTCGTACATAGCGTCAGTTAAAATACTCTCACAGATACTTCTGAGGCCACGGGCTCCAAGCTTATATTCAAGCGCTTTTTCAACCATAAATTCATAAACTTCATCTTCAATAACCAGCTCAATACCTTCCAGCTCAAATAGTTTTTTATATTGTTTGATAAGCGAATTCCTGGGCTCTGTTAAAATATTTCTCAACGTAGTTTTATCCAGCGGATTTAAAAAAGTGATTACGGGAAGCCTGCCCAGCAACTCAGGTATAAGACCGAATGATTTAAGATCCTGTGCATTTACAAATTGCAATAAATTTTTACGCTGAAACTCCTGGAGATCCTTATTTACATGAAATCCTATGGCACTCGTATTTATCCGGCGGCCAATGAGCCTGTCAACTCCGTCAAAGGCGCCACCGCAAATAAAAAGGATATTGCTGGTATTTAATTTTATGAGTTTTTGTTCAGGATGTTTGCGGCCGCCCTGAGGCGGTACCAGCACTTCAGTTCCTTCAAGCAGTTTAAGCAATCCCTGCTGCACACCTTCACCGCTTACGTCCCTGGTAATACTTGGATTATCGCTTTTACGGGCAATCTTATCTATTTCATCAATATATACAATTCCTCTTTGTGCTGCGTTTACGTCAAAATTGCACACCTGTAATAACCTGCTTAAAATGCTCTCCACATCTTCACCTACATAACCTGCCTCAGTAAAAACAGTGGCATCAACAATAGCAAAAGGCACATTAAGCACCCTGGCAATTGTTTTAGCAAGCAAAGTTTTACCCGTACCCGTTTCTCCAACCATTATAATGTTGCTTTTCTCTATTTCAACATCTGTATCAACTTTTTGATTCAGCCGTTTGTAATGGTTATACACTGCAACAGCCAACACTTTTTTTGCATCATCCTGGCCTATTACATATTCATCCAAAAACCTCTTTAATTCAATTGGCTTTTTTACCGAAAGCTTGTAGCTCGAAGCCTGGGCATTTTTTTCGGGCATAGGGAAGATCTCCTGGGTAATGATCTCCTGTGCATGCTCTACACAATTTTCACATATGTGGCCTTCCTGCCCGGCTATAAGAATTTTAACTTCATCACGGTTTCTCCCACAAAAAGAGCAATGTAATGATTGTTGTTTGGCCATTTCTTCTAATCTTTTAAATTATTTTTCAAATCTCCCCGATAAGATACGACTTTTCTACTTTCTTTATTGCAAACATCCAAAAAATAATCGTCTAAATATGACAACTAAACATGCATTAACGTTGCTTTACAACTTGTTCAGGATCCCGTCAACAATACCATATTTTTTACTTTCGGTAGCATCCATCCAGTAGTCACGGTCAAAATCTTCCATCACTTTATCATACGTCTGCCCGCAATTGTCGGCAAGAAGCCTGGCGCCAAGTTGTTTTGCTTTCAATATTTGTACCGCAATTATTTCAAGATCTGAGCTGGTACCCTGTCCGCCTCCGCTTGGCTGATGTATCATCACTTCGCCGTGAGGGAAAATAAACCGCTTTCCTTTTTCGCCACCGCTTAACAGGATACTGCCCATGCTGGCAGCCATTCCCATACACACTGTGCTTACAGGAGATTTGATCATCTTCATAGTATCATAAATAACCATACCACTTGTAACACTTCCGCCGGGGCTGTTTATATAGAATGTAATCTCTTTCCCCGGGTCCACAGCCTCCAGGTATAAAAGCCTGTTGGTAATATCTCTCGAACTTTTATCATCTACAGGGCCCCAGAGAAAAATTTTTCTTTGCTCGATAAATTTTTTGTCAAAAACCATTCCTCCCATCATCTTCTCCATCGGGTTTTCGGGCAATGATTTTTCCGGCTCTTCTTCTTCTTCAAAACGTGTTGGGTTTCTTTTGTAAAGATTCATATCCTTTATTTTTTGAATGTCTTTTATTTTTTTATTTTTTTAGAATTCGTTAACAGCACTTCGTCAATTAACCCATAATTTTTGGCTTCATCTGCTGTCATCCAATAATCCCTGTTGCTGTCTTTGGTCACTCTTTCGATAGTTTGACCCGTATGGTTGCTCAGTATTTCATACAACTCATGTTTTACTTTCCTCACTTCGTTTACGGTTATTTCCACATCTGATGCCTGGCCGGCAGCGCCTGCACTTGGCTGGTGCATCATAATTCTTGAATGCCTCAACGCGCTTCTTTTCCCCGGGGCTCCGGCACTCATTAATACGGCTGCCATACTTGCGGCAATACCGGTGCAGATCGTGGCAATATCGGGCGTTACAAACTGCATCGTATCGTATAAGCCAAGGCCCGCATACACACCGCCACCCGGTGAATTAATATACAACTGAACATCTCTTGTTCTATCTGTACTCTCCAAAAAAAGCAATTGTGCAGTAATGATGTTAGCCACTTCCTCGTTTACCGGGTAGCCCAGAAATATTATCCTGTCCATCATCAAACGACTATAAACATCCATCACTGCAATGTTCATAGGCCTTTCTTCAATAATATTCGGAGTGAGACTGGTAATGTTGTGATTAATGTATCCATGCAGTGTGTTACTGCTGATCCCTCTATGCTTTACTGCATATTTTTCGAATTCTTTTCCGGTATTCATAAATTAAATTTAGTGTAATAGCAATTTACAGGCTTAAGTTCCCAAATACTATGCTAATGTGAAAAATGAGACAAAAGGACAGGAAGCAGGTTTGGGTTGTGGGTTAGAGTGTGGTTTAGGGGTTTAGAGTGTAGGGTTTAGAGTTTAGAAATAGTTTAGAATGTTTAGTGGGTCTTCAGTTCAAAACTTTTGGTTTAGAATGTTTATGCAGTTTAGAACGTAATACGAGGTTTAATTTCATTCTAAACTTTCTAAACTTATAGTACACTTTCTACTTTATAAATTTTCTCCTAAACCTTCTAAACTTCTTCCTCTAAACGTATAATAAACTTCTTATATTATAAATCTCCCACTAAACCCTAAGCCCTCAACTATTTCTAAACCCTCTAAACTTCTTCCTCTAAACTTCTTCCTCTAAACTTCTCCCTCTAAACTCTAAACCAATCAATGCTCGTGATGATGTTGCAATGCCAATAGCTCTTCCGGGGTAGTTTC
>JBDTZL010000174.1:0-7027 GCA_040005125.1 Ginsengibacter sp. | reverse complement strand
TTCAATTAATTTATGGCAGTCTCCTAGTTTATTTAACATAATATAAATTATAGGCTTTATTACTCAAGTTAATCAAACGATTTTGCCTATAATTTATATTATGTTAAGTATCAGCACCTAGCCTGACTTTGTGTAAGGAGCGGCTATTTAAAATCCAAATAATTTTTAAAAAATTATCCGTTCATTCAGTCAGAACAATATTCAAGTGAATATTATGCTTTCAAAATAAATGCTGTTGCATATTGAGCAGTATGCGAGAAAAGAAAAGAAGGCGCTGTTAGATTTAAAAATATCAGAAAGGATTTATAAAACCTACTCATCTACAAGGTTTATGGCTATATCAGCTTGTGTAGTTTCAATATGTCTATTATTTCTAGCAATAGCACGAGCGTTAAACATATGGCTGTACAGGCAATAGGGAAATGAAGTCCATCTATTTTGTAGTTTAAATCATTAGTATTAGAGAAATTGCTCAACGCAGTTTCGCTTCGCCCTACGGAAGACAATTTTTTTTCTTCGTCTTTCTACTTGGCTTTGCTTGCTCTACACAGCCCTGCTGCATAAAAAAATTTTCTAAAAAAACTTAAACTTTTTCCCTTACCCTTTACCCAAGGTAAGTAACATAATAATCGTTATAAGCGATTTTCAATTTGAATTTCTATGTCTAAGAACAGTATGGTGATAACGAAATTTTATGTTCAGCAGGATCACTTCTGCTTCGAAGCTTATACTTTCCCAGCTTCCACCTTAATTCATTACCTTGACCAACTAAATAACCAACCGCATGAAAGATCAATCTATCGCAAGCTTTTCTGACCGGGAATTGTTAGAACTTATTCTTACCAATCAAATTCATATGTTCCGGGAAATAAGAAGGATAAAGGAACACGTAGATACAGGTAAGGATACAGTACGGACCCAATATTGGATGACGTTTAAAAAAATGCTGGCAGAGAGTGAAGTAATTCGTCAACAAGCTGACTACTATCTGCAAAATAAGGAAGAAGCAGATGAAAATTATGATCCTGGTTCCATGGGGGAAGGCTGAATATTTTCACTCTTTAAAACTAACTATGAATCCTTAAACTAAAAATTACCTCCCTGCCAGGCAAAACGTAAATCAACTTATTTCAAACCAGGCACCACATAACAAAAAAAGCCCCCTGATTTTGTGGGAGGCTTAGAGGTAAGCGCCAGTTCATAAAGCAGGCGACAAATAGATAACGTCATAATAATAATTTTTAGTATACAGGTAAAAGGAAATTTTTTATCAATCTTATTATGCTGGCTTCGCTATCCTGCTTTACAATGGTGTTTCCCCCTCATTTGCCATATAAAAAAAACCCGGAATAATTTCCGGGCCTTCTTCTCACGTGTATTTAATTGTTCATTATTTAATTTACAAACTTGGCATCCGCAGCATCATATTTAGCCTGGTATACTTTCACCTTATCATTTTGATTGAGGCTTTGATAAATTTTTTGCATGAGATCGACAATTGATTTGTAGCGGGATTTATCAGATTTTTTATTCGCCGCTTCCAATATACTGAGCGACTTATCGCCATAAGGGATCGCCTGGTTGAAATTATCTTTTGCCGCAGCATTTATATCTGCTTTCTTCTTCACATCTTCAGGTTTGGCACCTTTTATTTTCAATGCAGAATCCCTCGTATCAATACCCTTATTGTACCAATATTGTGCATAGAGCCAGTTGGTAAGAACATCATTGGGGTTAAGAGAATGAGCCTTCTCCACCTGCTCTCCCAGCGTTTTCATCAAGGCATCCTTATTATTAACAGCTGCACCGGCATCACCATTGTAGATGTAACCAAAAATGTCATTGGCATAATTAAAATGATACATGAGGCTGTCAGGATTTTTTGCAATCAATTGATCATATTTTGCAAACAACGCAGTATTGTCTTTTTTCTCACGGTAATAATCAATTAAGACCAGGTCAAAATAATCTTCATTTGGAAAAAGCTTCTTTCCAAGATTTGCGTATTTAAGCATGTTGGCTTCGTCTTTGGCGTCTTTATAATGTAAGGTGAGCCACTGGTAGGGAAGTTCAAAAGCTGCATTACCGGCTCCGCCATCTTTTGTACCATTGATATTTGCATCGGCAAGTTTTTGAAAATAAGTCAGCGCCATATCCATTTTTCCTGCATTCAACGCTGCTTTACTAATATTCAAAACAAGGGTTGTATCAACATCCGGGATCTTTGACCATTTATTTGCAGCAATATAATGCCCTACATTATCTGCATTTATAAATAAATCCATAGCGGTTCCAAAACCGGCCTTATCTCCAGCGGGGGCGGCCGCATTAAAAGCAGCGGCGCCTGCTTCATAATAACCGGTATATAAACTAAATACCGGCTGGTATTGATCTTTCAAAGCGATCAGGGTAATTTTGGTATTTGCTGTATCAGCCATGGCTTTTTTAAATGCCTCAAAAGCCTGCTGTGCTGCATCGCTTTTGTATTGATCGCCCACGGCAATTTGCTGATAAATTTTAGCTTTCATGTAATACCCTTCAGCATCGGCAGGGTTTTTTGCTACATACGCATCAATCTCAGGTTTTGCCTTATCGAATTGCTTTTTATCCAGGTCAGCTTTTGCCGTCTTAAGATCCTGTGCAAAGCTCATTGTTACAAAACAGGTAAATAATAAAGAGAAAATTAATTGTTTCATTGTTGTTTATTTATTGATTTTCAGATTCATTTTCAGGTTCATTTGAAGTTTCATCAGAATTGTTCTCCGGATTAATTTCGGGCACATCCAACCCATTTATTATAACATCTTCACTGGTTTCCTCTTCTTCGTGCTCACTCAATTTTGTAATAGCAGCGATCTCATCCCCATCATCAAGACGAATCAATTTTACTCCCTGGGTTGCCCGGCCCGCTTCTCTTATATTGGCAATTGATGTGCGAATCGTTACACCAGATTTACAGGTTATCATTAAATCTTCCTTCTCATTCACGTTTAAAAGCCCAATCAGTGAACCGGTTTTCTCTGTAATATTTATCGTCTTTACCCCTTTGCCGCCGCGATTGGTAATACGGTATTCTTCAACGGCCGTTCTTTTTCCGAAACCTTTTGAACTTACCACAAGAACACTCACATCCGGATCATCACTCTTTACACAAATCATACCAACCACCTCTTCATCTTCTTTATCTACTGAAATTCCATAAACTCCAATCGCCCCCCTGCCGGTTGGCCTTACTTTTTCTTCAGGAAAACGAATCGCGCGGCCACTTTTTACTGCCATCATTATTTCTTTCTTTCCATTAGTAAGACAGGCCTCGAGTAACTGGTCTCCTTCATTAATGGTAATTGCGTTTACCCCGTTTTGCCTGGGCCTTGAAAAATCTGCAACACTGGTTTTTTTAATAATTCCCTTTCTCGTACACAACACAATATAATTATTATTGATGTATTCTTCGTCCTGCAAATCTTTAATATCGATAATCGCCCGCACTTTATCATCGGCAGGAATTTGCATAAGATTCTGTATGGCCCTGCCTTTGCTTTGTTTATCACCTTCTGTAATTTCATAAACTTTCAGCCAGAAACATTTTCCATTTTCGGTGAAAAATAATAAAGTATGATGAGTAGAGGCTACAAAAAGATGTTCAATATAATCTTCATCACGCGTGCTGCTCCCTCTCGCTCCTCTTCCTCCCCTGCGCTGCTGCCTGTACTCTGTAGCCGATGTTCTTTTGATATAACCCAAATGTGAGATCGTTACCACCACATCCTCATCTTCAATCAGGTCTTCCATCCTCATTTCGTCTGCGAGGTAAGTAATTTCTGTTTTACGGGCGTCGCCAAATTTTTGTTTAATTTCTTCGAGCTCATCTTTGATGATCTGGAACCGTAGTGCTTCATTGGCAAGAATTTCTTTGAGACGTCCAATCAAGGCCATTATTTCTGCATGCTCGTCTTTAATTTTTTCTCTCTCCATCCCGGTGAGGCGTTGTAACCTTAATTCCAGAACGGCTTTGGCCTGTATTTCACTCATTTCAAAATTGGCCATCAATCCATCTTTGGCAACCTCAGGTGTAGATGAATTTCTTATCAGCGTTATTACTTCATCAAGATGATCCAAAGCTATAAGATAACCCTCAAGGATATGCGCTCTTTCTTCGGCTTTTCTTAATTCAAATTTTGTTCTTCTCACCACCACTTCATGACGAAATTCTATAAATTCCCTGATAAGGTCTTTAATGTTCAGAACCTTTGGCCTTCCTTTAATAAGGGCAACATTATTAATACCAAACGAAGTTTGTAATTCGCTGTGCTTATACAACTGGTTAATGACAACCTGGGGAATGGCATCTTTTTTAAGCTCGACAACGATGCGGGTCCCTTCTTTGTTATTGCTTTCATTATTCACATCTGAAACGCCCTCTATTACCTTATCATTTATGAGGTGCCCTATCTTTTCAGTAAGCAAGTCGCGGTTTACCTGGTAAGGCACTTCGGTGATAACTATTTTTTCCCTGCCATTTTTTGAAGTTTCAACGGTAACTCTTCCTCTCAGCACTACCCTTCCCCGGCCCGTATGCATGGCGGCTTTCACACCTTCATAGCCATGGATAATTCCGGCTGTAGGAAAATCGGGAGCCTTTACAATTTTAATAAGCTCATCAATGGTAATTTCTTTATCGTTAATATAAGCCGTGCATGCATCTATAACTTCGGTAAGATTATGCGGAAGCATATTGGTAGCCATACCTACTGCTATACCGCTCGATCCGTTTACCATCAATTGAGGAATACGTGTCGGAAGAACAGATGGCTCTTTGGTAGTATCATCATAATTAAGCTGGAAATCGATGGTATCTTTTTCAATATCATCAAGCATCGTTTCGGCGATACGCTGCAACCTTACTTCTGTATAACGCATAGCTGCCGGGCTGTCGCCATCCTGGCTACCGAAATTTCCCTGTCCGTCTACTAACGTATACCGCATGCTCCAGTCCTGGGCCATTCTTACCATGGTATCATAAATTGCCTTATCACCATGCGGATGATATTTACCCATGACATCACCCACAATACGGGCAGATTTTTTATAAGGCCGGTTATAAAAATTGGACATTTCATACATACCGTATAATATACGGCGGTGTACGGGTTTCAGGCCATCGCGTGCATCCGGAAGCGCACGACCAACAATTACACTCATCGAATAATCGATGTAGGCAGATTTCATTTGTTCTTCAATATTCACAGGAATAATCCTCCCTCTTTCTGAGCCATTTTCAGGCAATTGATCTTCAGTTATATCCATAAGTTTTAAGTATCTGCAAATATACTTTTTAAAGAGTGCTTTTCCTCATATAAGTTCGCAAAATAAGTGTTTTTTTTCACCATATTTTTAGCCGGTTGTGGAAAAGAAAAACCGCATAAGTTTCTTTAATTTCCCGCTGTAATTTCCTTTCCTTTGCTATTCAAAAAAAATAAATGGTTTGGGCGGATGCTCTTATAAATGTTGACGTACATATTGATGCCGGAAATAACAAAGCAGTTGCATTAACTGCACCGTTTTAACTTTAGTTTGGCCCGGCATGTATCCCAATGATAAAAAATGTTTGATGAAAAAAATATTAATTTTCGGAGCAGGCAAATCTGCAACTTTTCTAATAGAATATGTATGTTCAGCATGCGAAGAAAATAACTGGGAGCTTTTACTGTGTGATGCTGACCTGGCACTGGCGCAATCAAAAATTGCCGGTTGCAATAACGCAATTGCGATCGCCGCAGATGTGAGCAATGAAACCAGAAGAAAGGAGCTTATACAAGATGTGGATATTGTAATTTCTATGCTGCCGCCGCAATTACATTTTTTAGTGGCAAATGATTGCCTGGATTTTTCAAAGAACCTGTTAACGGCTTCTTATATTGATGAAAATATAAAAAAACTTAATAAGAAAATCGAACAAAAAGGATTGCTCTTTTTATGCGAGATGGGTCTCGACCCCGGCATTGACCATATGAGCGCGATGAAAATCATTAACCAGGTAGAAAAGGAAGGCGGAAAAATTACCTCTTTCAGATCACATTGCGGAGGATTGGTGTCGCCCGAAAGTGATGATAATCCCTGGCATTATAAAATTACCTGGAACCCTGGAAACATTGTGATGGCCGGATCTTCAGGAGCAGTTTACAGAGACCGCGGTGAAATTGTAAACATATTGTATCCGGATATTTTTCTTGATTCCAAAGTGGTAGACGTTCCGGGGCTCTTTCCATTAGCGTGGTACCCTAACCGTGATTCACTTACCTATATAAATACTTACGGGCTTAATGATATAGATACTTTTATACGAACTACTTTGAGGCACCCTTCATTTTGCCGCGGGTGGAATACAATTGTAAATATGGGGCTTACTGATTTAAACGACCATGAGGAAATTAAAAATTGCAAAACATATTATGAGTGGTTTGAGCAAAAAAATAAAACAACGGGATCACCTGTTTATTTAAATGAGAAGGAAAAAGAGTTTGCTGACCAGGCGGATTATCTTGGTTTGCGCAGCAATGATTCCGTAGAAGCGAAAATAAATAACTCCGCTTTATTGTTACAGACTATCCTGGAAAGAAAGCTGGCCATGCGTGACCATGACAAAGATATGATCGTGATGCTTCATGAAATTGAATATGAGATAAATGGTGAAAATAAAGAAATAAGAAGCAGCCTTGTAGTAAAAGGCGAAGATCAAAGGAAAACAGCCATGGCAAAAACTGTTGGATTACCGTTAGGCATAGCCGCTAAATTACTTCTGCAAAATAAAATAAAACTAACCGGGTTGCATATTCCGGTGTTACCCGAAATCTATGAACCTGTTTTAGCTGAACTGGAAGAACATGGGATAAAATTTAATGAGGGAATAAGTTTGGGGTAATAAAGGTGTCTGACTATTTCCTGATTTTCCGGTCTCTTACCTCTATCTGAGCTATCGGGGTGTCAGGCCACTTAAGCTTTCTTGATTGTAAATTATCTCCCAGTG
>JBDTZL010000372.1:0-23415 GCA_040005125.1 Ginsengibacter sp. | reverse complement strand
GATATTTTTCAAGCTGTTTTGTTTCACCATCATAAAATTTCCAATAGTTGGCAACGGAAGCATAATTTTCTGCCAGCTTTAATTTTACTGCGGGATCCTTTATCATTTGCTCATACATATCTTTCAGCCGAACGTCACGGAGGTGCACCAGCGAAGGGTTGTCAATTTCGTTTTTCAATTTTATGCCAAAGGACGTTTCATAACGGTTGGTACCGCCGGGATACCCGTAAATCATGGCGAAATCCCCGTCTTTGTATCCCTTCAAAGAAACCGGTAAAAACCATTTTGGTTTGAAAGGAACATTGTCAGCACTATATTTTGCAGGCCTTCCGTCTTTAGCGGTATATACCCTGAAGATTGAATAATCACCTGTATGCCGCGGCCATTCCCAGTTATCGGTATCACCTCCGAATTTACCAACGCTTTCAGGCGGGGCACCCACAAGACGAATGTCTTTGTAAATTTTGTAGACATACATGATGTATTGATTTCCCTTAAACATGCTATAAATTTTTCCTGAAATTGAATTGGAGGAATCGGCGACTTTATCGGTAATTTGTTTAAAAATACCGGTGGTCTTTTTAGCCCTGTCTGCATAATTCAATCCTTTTAATGTGCCTTCTACCTGGCTGGTAACGTCTTCGATACGCTCCAGGAAAGTTACCGTGAGTTCAGATTTTATTTCCTGGTCTTTTGAATAGGCATAAAAGCCGTCTTTGAGATAATTGTGTTCAACGGTACTTGAGCCTGCAATAACGCCATAACCGCAATGGTGGTTCGTAAATATCAATCCCTGGCTGCTTACAATTTCACCTGTGCAGCCTGTACCAAAAATAATAATTGCATCTTTTATGGAAGCTTTATTGATATTGTAAAGCTGGTCCTTAGTGAGTTTGAGGCCATGCTTCACCATATCGTCGTATACCTGCTGGCCGAGGAGCATAGGCAGCCACATTCCTTCATCAGCGGTGGCTTTGAATAAGGAGAAACAAAAAATAACCGAAACAAGTACTTTCTTCATCGTATAAATTTTAAAATTTGTTTTTGTCAAAAGTAAGGAAAGCCCAACTCAACCTCCTTCGACAAGTTCCGGGCAGGCACTTCCCGAAAGGAAGGGAACTAATTTTGGGCTCGCAAGATTTATTGATTCTATTCATTTAGCACGAAGTAATACCTCTGAATTAAATAAAATAAGTAACAAGCCTGGAATGGTGGCACTTTCCCCGCCTCAAGCGGGATTGGTGCCTTAATAATCTATCACCTGTTCTTCCATCAGCTCAGGAATTTTCCTGAATTCATATTGCTGGTTCCTGAGTTGCGGTTCGAAACCGGCTTCTTTTATAGCATCCTGGATTCCCCTGCTGGTAAACCTGTGGGGGGCTCCCGCGGCACTCACAACATTTTCTTCGATCATAATACTTCCAAAATCATTGGCCCCGGCATGAAGGCAAAGTTGTGCAACCTGTTTTCCTACCGTAAGCCAGCTTGCCTGTATATTTTTTACATTTGGCAGCATGATCCTGCTCATCGCGATCATCCTGATATATTCTTCCGGTGTTGTAAGATTGTGAACCCCTCTTATTTTTGCAAGAAGCGTGTCAACATCCTGGAAGGTCCATGGAATAAATGCAATAAAGCCCTTTGCTCCCGCCGGCTTCCTTGCCTGCACTTCTCTTATTTTTACCAGGTGTTCGAATCTTTCCTGTACCGTTTCAACGTGTCCAAACATCATCGTTGCAGATGTGGTGATATTAAGTTTATGTGCTTCAATCATTATATCGAGCCATTCCTGTGTTCCGCATTTGCCTTTACTTATCAGGCGTCTAACCCTGTCTGTTAGGATCTCTGCTCCTGGTCCGGGAAGTGAGTCGAGGCCCGCGTCTTTCAATGCTACAAGAACTTCCCGGTGTGTTAGTTTAGCAAGTTTTGTAATGTGTGCAACTTCAGGTGGGCCAAGGGCATGTAATTTTAAATTGGGATATAATTTTTTCAGTTGTTTAAACAGGTCAACATAATAATCAAGCCCCAGGCCGGGATGGTGGCCTCCCTGCAACAATAATTGTTCTCCACCGTAGCGAAAAGTTTCATCAATTTTTCTTTTATAAGTTTCTATATCCGTGATATAAGCTTCTTCATGCCCGGGAATGCGATAAAAATTACAAAATTTGCAATTAGCGATACACACATTAGTTGTGTTCACATTCCTGTCAATTATCCAGGTTACCTTATTATAGGGCACCTGTTTTTTGCGCAACTCGTTTGCCACAAGCATCAGTTCTGCCAATGCAGCATTATTAAATAAAAAAGTGCCTTCTTCAACAGAGAGATTTTCAAATTGAAGAGCTTTTTGAAAAAGCATGGAAGTGTTCATATATTTTTTCTTTGTTTACAAAAAACATATTTGCCGTTTGTAAAAACCTGTACAAAAATACAGGCATATAACTTAATTTCAGCTTTGCTATGGTACGAGGGTTGTTTTTTATATTATTTATAGGTTTTGGCCACTTTTCTTATGGGCAGGAAATATATGAAAGGCCTGCAAAGTTTATTACCAGATTTCCTTTCAAACAATTAAGCGGGGGTGTCATTCTTGTTCAGGCCAGGTTTAATAAAATTGCGCAGCCGCTGAATTTCATTCTTGACTCAGGCAGTGGGGCCATTTCCCTGGATTCTGCGACAACCGCTGAATTTAAAATTCCTCACATACCCTCCGGAAAATCAATTAATGGTATTGCAGGTGTGAGAGATGTAGATTATGCCAAAAGCAACAGTCTTATCTTTCCTGGGCTACAAGTCGACAACCTCGATTTTTATATAAATGATTATGATATACTCAGTAGTGTTTATGGAGAAAAAATTGATGGAGTTATCGGCTACAGCTTTTTCAGCAGGTATATAGTAAAAGTTAATTTTGACAGCCTCGTTATTGAAGTATATTATCCTGGCAGGATAAAGTATCCTGTAAGCGGGTTTTTGCTTCATCCTTTATTTACAGCATTACCTATTCAGCCGTTGACCATAAAAGATGCAAAAACGGTAACGGCAAATTTTTATTTTGATACCGGCGCCGGGCTTTGTTTTTTAATGAGTAAACAATTTGAAGCAGACAGCCTTGTCCTGAAAAGTCACAGGAAGCCGGTTAACATACAGGTTCAGGGCTTCGGAGGTAAAAAGCAGATGTTACTTACTATCATGAAAGAAGTAAAAATAGGGCCGTACCGGTTTAGAAAAGTCCCTGTAAATATCCTGGATGATGAATACAATGCTACGTCATATCCTTTTATAGGAGGCCTTATTGGGAGTGATATTTTGCGCCGGTTTAATATGATAATTAATTATCCAAAAAGAGAAATTCATTTGTTGCCAAACAGTCATTACCGTGATGATTTTGATTATTCTTACACGGGAATGAATATGTTTTATGTTGACGGCAAAATTGTAGCAGATGACGTAATTGAGGGATCGCCCGCATACAAAAGTGGCCTCAAACAAGGAGATGTCATCATCGCAATAAATACCAACTTCAGCAACGATATTGGAACTTATAAAAATCTTATGCAAGTCCTGGGTGATAAAATTACTTTACTTGTTTCCAGGAATGGCGTCCCTTTAATATTAACTTTCCGGGTCGGGCGGATATATTAGGAATACTTTCGAAATTCTTTTTGGGAAAATGAATTCCTTTAGCTCAAATTTGCTGCCATGATCAAATTTGAAAGATTTACTCTTGATAACGGCCTTAGGGTAATTGTGCATGAAGATAAAAGCACTCCCATGGCCGTTCATGATGTTATGTATGATGTTGGTGCGAGGGATGAAGAGCCCGAGCGCACGGGCTTTGCACATTTATTTGAACATCTCATGTTTGGCGGCAGTATTCATATACCGTCTTATGATGAGCCTTTGCAAATGGCCGGAGGAGAAAACAATGCCTATACAACAAACGATCTTACCAACTATTATCTGCAACTTCCTTCAGAAAACCTGGAGACTGCTTTCTGGCTGGAAAGCGACAGAATGATTTCCCTTGCTTTTGATGAGACTTCGTTGGAAGTTCAAAAGAAAGTTGTTGTAGAGGAATTCAAAGAACATTATATTAATAAACCATATGGCGATTCATGGCACAAATTGCGGGAGCTTGCTTATAAAGTGCATCCTTATAAATGGATGACGATAGGTAAAGAATTGAGCCATGTTGAAAATGCACAATTGCAGGATGTAAAGGATTTCTTCTTTAAGCATTATACACCTGCCAATGCCATACTAACGGTCGCGGGTAACATTACGGTTGACCAGGTAAAAAAGCTGGCCGAAAAATGGTTTGGAGATATACCGGCAGGAAACAAATATGTAAGGAATATTCCCAAAGAACCAAAGCAGAACGCAGCAAGGTTTCTCGAAGTAACAGCAGGCGTTCCGCTGGATGCATTGTATAAATGCTGGCACATGTCTTCAAGGCTTGATAAAAGATATTATGCCGCCGACCTTATAACAGAAATTCTTGGAAATGGAGGCTCTTCCAGGTTGTTTCAAAGCCTTGTAAAAGAAGAGCAGATTTTTAGCAACATACAGTGTTCTCATTTGGGAAGTATTGATGAAGGGCTTCTCTTTATTGAGGGAAAACTCGTTAAAAATGTAACAATGGAACAGGCGGAAAAGGCAATTGAAACCGAGCTGAACAAAATGAAAACCAACCTGGTACCAGAAAAGGAATTACAGAAAGTAAAAAACAAAACCGAGAGCCTCATTGCTTTCGAAGACATAAGCCTTATGAACCGGGCCAATAGCCTGGCCACTTACGAACTGCTTGGAGATGCTGATCTAATGAATAAAGAACTGCTGAATTACCAGGCCGTGACTACAGAAGATATTTTGCAGGAGTGCCGCGATATTTTTGCAGACACAAATTGCAGTACAATGCATTACAGGGCAGAAAAAATTAAAGTGTAATTTTGGAAAACGAAAACAATAATGTCCCAACAAAAAATACAGGAAGAAGTTGTAAAGATCACCAACACTTCATCACTTGAAGATGCGAATGATATTTTTTATAAAATCATTTTGAAAAAAAAATTACAACGGGCAGAGGAAGACATTAAAAACGGCAGGGTTTATACTACTGAACAGGCAAAAGATAAATTAAAAAGATGGGTCATTTAATATGGTCAGAAAGTGCCATAAATGACCTGGATTCTGTCGGTGAATATATTGCTTTAGATTCAGAGTAGGCTGCTCAGAAATTTGTACAGGAATTAATAAAAAAGGCAAATATCCTTATTTCCCATCCTGAGAAAGGTCGCCCAATTCCTGAAAATATTTCCGGAAACTACAGGCAAATGCTTCATAAAAGCTATCGCATTATTTATAGAATAGATAAAAAGGATATTATCATTTCTTCAATATATCATCAAAAAAAATTATTATTTAAAATAGAAAGTAAATGATGCTAAACAGAACAAGCGCCCCTCCCATAAAAGATGCGGTAGAATTTAATATTATACTCAAACCATACCAGAAATTTTTGCTTACCAATGGAGCCCCGGTATATTATATAAATGATGGGGCTGAGGAGGTTGCTATGATAGAACTGGTTTTTAACGCAGGCAATTCATTTGAAAATAAAAATACGGTTGCGGCGGCTACCAACTACCTTATAAAAAACGGCACCAGTGAGAAAACTGCCCTTGAAATAAATGAGCACTTTGAATATTACGGGGCTTATTTAAGCCGGAGTTGCCAGAATGAAACAGCCACAATTACACTGCATTGCCTTTCAAAACATTTGGAAGAAATTTTGCCCGTTATAAGGGAGATTATAACTGATTCGGTTTTCCCGGAACAGGAACTGGAAATCTTCAAACAAAACAGCATTCAACGGCTTGCAGTAAATATGCAAAAATGTGATTTTGTAGCGAACAGGCTCATAGATCAATATTTGTACGGTGCTGAGCATCCATATGGCAGGGTAAGCAGTGTTGCCGATATCCAGGCTATTACGCGGGAAGACCTGGTAAATTTTTTTAAACAGGTTTATATCAATGCAAAGTGTACAATTTTTGCGGCAGGAAAACTCCCTTCAGATTTTGAGAGCCTGTTCAATACACATTTTGGAGACCTCAGGCTTAATGAAAACCTGCCTTCCATCATTCACAAAGCAGAAACCGCCTCCGATAAAAAGGCCAGGGTCCATAATGATCCTAAAGGTGTGCAGGGTGCTATACGAATTGCACGCCCTTTTCCAAACAGGCATCACCCTGATTTCAAAAAAGTAACGGTGCTTAATATTTTGTTTGGTGGTTTTTTTGGATCAAGACTTATGAGCAACATAAGAGAGGAAAAAGGATATACTTACGGGATACACAGCTTCCTCGGGAACCACATCCGGGAAAGTGCCTGGGTAATAAGTACCGAAGCAGGGAAAGATGTATGCGAGGCAACTATTGAGGAAGTGTATAAAGAAATGAAACTACTCAGGGAAGAAGCCATCGATGAGGAAGAGTTGCTGCTGGTAAAAAATTATATGATGGGTATCAACCTCGGTGATGTAGATGGCCCTTTCCATGTAATATCAAGATGGAAAAGTTTACTGCTAAACGATCTTGATGAAAATTATTTTTACGATTCCATGAACACGATCAAAAATATTTCTGCGACGGAATTACAGGAGCTTTCCAACAAATATTTGTTACAGGAAGAATTTTTTGAGTTGATAGTAATTTAAAATAGCTTTCATAAAAATAATCATGAAATTTATTATACGCCTCCTTATAACTGCCGCCGTGGCCTACGGATTGTCCATGATTTTAACCCCGCATGTTCAGATAGACTCCTATACAACAGCTTTAATCTTTTCCCTTGTCCTGGCGTTTTTAAATGCAATACTGAAACCAATTCTTGTAATTCTCACATTGCCGATAACCATTCTTACATTGGGCATTTTTCTTTTGGTGATAAATGTTTTGATAATTCTCCTGGCAGGGAACCTGGTAACAGGTATTCACATCCGGGGCTTTTTCTGGGCCTTTATCTTCGGATTGTTATTGTCCATTCTGTCATCTGCCTTTGGTAACATTGAAAAGAAGCTGGCAGAATAAAGCTTATTTTTAAACAAAAAAGAGTTCCTTTAAAGGCCGCAGTTCAAATGTCGAATAGCCAACTGATTGCGGCCGGCCAGACACGACCTACGACAGGCTGCCTGGCTGGCACCTCCGCCAATAGACACAATTTGAAATGCAATCCTTAAAACAATATTAACTTTCCTCTTCTTCTTTTTATTTACGGCTGAATACTTGAAATTTGCACCATGCAATTCCACAGAAACAATCTACCAGCAGAAACGTTAATTGATCTTTATAAAAGACTGCTCTTACCAAGATTGATAGAAGAGAAGATGTTGCTTTTGTTGCGGCAGGGAAAAATTTCCAAATGGTTCAGCGGCATCGGGCAGGAAGCCATTTCTGCAGGAGCAACTTATGCACTGCAGCCTGATGAATGGATAATGCCTTTACACAGGAACCTTGGCGTCTTTACAGGGCGCAACATGCCTTTGCATAAACTATTTCAGCAATGGCAGGGCGCAGAAGATGGCTACAGCAAAGGCCGGGAGCGCAGTTTTCATTTTGGCAGCAAAGAACATTTTATATGTGGAATGATATCGCATCTTGGGCCTCAGCTGGCGGTTGCAGATGGAGTTTCACTCGCCTGTAAATTGAAAAAAGAACAAAAAGCATCGCTTGCTTTTACTGGAGAAGGTGGAACAAGTGAGGGTGATTTTCACGAAGCATTGAATGTGGCGGCAGTATGGGATTTGCCGGTAATATTTATAATTGAAAATAACGGCTATGGGCTTAGCACGCCGGTGAAAGAACAATATCGTTGTAAAGCCCTGGTGGATAAAGCCGTGGGTTATGGAATGGAAGGCGTGCAGATCGATGGCAATAATATATTGACGGTTTATGAAACCGTGAAAGGTGTTCGTGATTATTGTATAAAAAATCAAAAGCCCTATTTAATTGAATGCATGACTTTCAGAATGAGGGGTCATGAAGAGGCGAGCGGTATAAAATATGTTCCGAAAGAAATGTTTGAGCAATGGATTGAAAAAGACCCTATAAAAAATTATGAGGGTTTTCTGATCTCGGAAGATATCCTGGACAATCTAACTATCGCGGATATACGAAATGAAATTAAAGAAAATATCGAGCAGGAATTAAGAGGCTCCCTAACCCCCGCGCCGGGCGGGGGAACACAAAACCTCCCAAATGGCAATAAGATTACCCAAAGAGAATTGAAAGATGTCTATGCTCTTCAATCAAATGAAATTAATCTTGACTGCCAACATGAAAAGAGGGATCAATTTCCCCCGCCCGGCGCGGGGGTTAGAGGGCCGCTCCGTTTTATCGATGCTATAAAAGAAGGGCTGCATCAATCGATGGTTCAGCATCCACACCTGGTTTTAATGGGGCAGGATATAGCAGAATACGGGGGAGCATTCAAAATAACCGAAGGTTTTGTAAATGAATTTGGGAAGGAAAGAGTGCGCAATACTCCATTATGTGAAAGCGCTATTGTTGGAACGGCATTGGGATTAAGCCTCGAAGGATTTAAAAGTGTTATGGAGATGCAGTTTGCCGATTTTGTAACGGTTGGTTTTAACCAGGTCATCAATAACCTGGCAAAAGTTTATTATCGCTGGGGACAAAATGCCGATGTTGTAATACGCATGCCAACTGGCGCGGGCGTTGGAGCAGGGCCTTTCCACAGCCAAAGCAATGAAGCATGGTTTGTTCATACGCCCGGTTTAAAAGTGGTATATCCTTCTACACCTTATGATGCAAAAGGGTTACTGATCGCTGCTGTTAATGACCCCAACCCTGTTATGTATTTTGAGCACAAAGTATTATACAGGAGTATTTCAGGCCCGGTGCCGGAAGAATATTATGAGGTTGAGATCGGCAAGGCACGCCAGGTGCGTACAGGCCATGACGTTAGTGTTATTACTTATGGCATGGGCGTTATCTGGGCAACAGAATATGCTGATGCCCATCCCGGAATTTCGATTGATATCCTGGACCTGAGAACATTATTGCCGCTGGATTACAAAGCGATAAGAACTTCTGTAAATAATACGGGAAAGGTGCTTGTTTTGCATGAGGACACGCTTACCGGGGGAATAGGAGGTGAAGTAGTTGCATGGATAGCACAAAACTGTTTTGAATTCCTGGATGCTCCTGTAATGCGCTGCGGATCGCTGGATACACCGATACCTTTTAATATTGACCTGGAGAAGAACTTTCTCGCAAAGTCGAGGCTTGATGAAATGATACAGAAATTAATTAATTACTGATGCCCACTATCTATATTATAGCAGGCCCTAATGGCGCGGGCAAAACAACTGCTGCTTATAATTTGTTGCCGGATGTTTTTGACACGGTAGAGTTTGTAAATGCTGACGAAATTGCCCGTGGTTTATCACCATTTAATTTTGAAGGCGTTACATTTCAGGCAGGCAGGATCATGAGCGAAAGATTAAATCAATTATTAAGGGAGAAGAAAAATTTTGCATTTGAAACAACTTTATCCGGAGTAACCTATTTGGAATTTATTAAATTGGCAAAACTTTCAGGATATCACATAATATTTTTTTTTATTTGGCTTGAAAGTTTCCGACTGGCTAAAGGCCGGGTTGCAGAAAGGATTCGAAAAGGAGGTCATAAAATACCTGATGATGTAATTGAGACAAGATATAATAAAGGGATTGAGAATTTTTCAAAATACGCCGCCGGGGCTGATGATTGGTACGTTTTTGATAATTCCGGAACTGAATATTTTCTGATTGCAAAGTCTATAGAAAAAATAGAAGAAATAATTAACTTTGGAATATTCGATAAACTTACCGCCAAATGAATTCTAATAAGAAGAGCGAAGACCTGAGTGGTAAAATAAAAGTCGCTTTAGACAAAGCCATTCAAAAAATTATCGCTGAAGAAAAAGCCCGGGATGGGTACCTGGTTATCTCAGATAAAAAAGGCGGCGTAATTAAAGTGCCCGCAAAAGATTTGTGATTATGAATGGCGAATATTTCACGAGGGTTGTCGACTATCACGTCCCGCAGTTTTTAAGAACAGGGCTGCACCCTGTTTTAACATATAGCGCCCTTTCAGGGCTCGAAGAAAGTTCGTTCGAAAAAATATTTTTCAGTCCCCTAAAAATAAAAACCAATAGATTTAAATCAAGTCGGGATAATAAAATGCAGGCTATTTTTTAATTCATAAGCGTTTACTATTGACCAATGACCAATGACCAATGACCAATGACTATTGACTATTCACAACTCACTAATTCTCCGCAGGTATAAACTTCATTGATATTGAATTCACACAATGCCTCGTATTTTTGGAAGTTAATCTTTCACCTGTAAAAACATGCCCGAGATGTGCATCGCAATTGGCACATACAATTTCTACCCTGCTTCCATCGGCATCGGGAATACGTTTTACAGCCCCTGGTATTTCGTCATCAAAACTCGGCCACCCGCAATGAGAATCGAACTTGTCTTTTGATTCATACAGAGGAGTATTACATCTTCTGCATACGTAAGTGCCGCTTTGTTTGGTATTGTTATATTCTCCTGTAAAAGGCCTTTCAGTTCCTTTGTAAACTAGTACTCTTTCTTCTTCAGGTGTTAGTTTATTATATTCCATGTTATTTATTAATATTTAGTTTTGCAAAATTAAGCAAACGCTTTCTTGTTAAAACCTTTGAAATTCATAAATTTCCGGGCTTCCGGTCGATGCGGCTGTTAATATGGATATTTCATCTTGCGGATACCGCTTAGATAAAAATCATCCCTCTTTTGCACCTATCATTTAATTTTAAAATCAAAAATATATCCTTTGCAACATATCGAGTTTTTTCATATTGATCACTTTGAAAATAATTATCATAGGGTAGCACCCCCGGAAGGGCTTACTCATTTCATAGATTTTTTTTGGGAAACTAAGTTTGATTTCCTGCTTCGGCAAAATCCACTGGGTTTTTCAGATGCGCTATTTCCCAATATCGGCTATACATATCTTATTAACTTAGGCACTCCCTTCATAATGCAGGTAGATGAGCAGCGCTTTGAAATGAAGGGCGACGGCTTTTTACCACGACATAAATCGATCGAATGTTTTCACCAGCCTGGTAATCGCTTATTTGGTATTAAGTTCAAAGTTTCGCCGGTGATATTTGAAAAGAAAATAAATTTTTCAGAATACCGTGAATATATCTTTCCATTGAGTTATTTGCTGGATCAGCAGATCATCAATAAAGTAAAACAGGCTGTTGATTTTAATGCAAGGGTACACATCCTTGCTTCTTACTTCCAAAATATTGTGCAAAGGTATTCGGGCTCCTGGCAACCCATAAAAGTTGTTACGGGAATACTGCAGCACTGCACTGCAACCAATAATTTTACAACTTCCATACAAAGCTTTGCGGAACAATATAATATTTCCACACGTACGCTTCAACGTTATTTTGAAAGCACAACCAGCATCAGCAGTAAAAATGCTTTGCAGATATTAAGAATAAGAAAGGCTACGCATCATCTTGCGACTTCACCCGGTGATTTTGATTTTTCTTTGTATGGCTATTATGACCACAGCCATTTCTATAAACACTTAAAAAGATTTTTGCAAAAAGCAACGCTCCAAAATTTGCAACCACATTTGAAATTATTGGAGGGCCTGCATCAGTAAATTCTGCTAACACATCTCTCTTGCAACGTCATTGCGGGGAACATGTCGGCCTGCAATTGATTTGAATTGAAAAGAACTCAGCATGTTCCGCGGCAATCTCATAGTAAGGAACGTATTCTGCAATAAAGAAGAGATTGCTTCGTGCCTTATGACGTACACTTTTGGTGATTTTGCAAGTGATGAAGATTGCCGAAAATCCAACCATATCTATTGAAAGTTAAGAAAGAAAATGTCTTTGATTACTGTGCCCGCTGTCTTTCTTCTTCCGATCCTGTGGTTCTTCTCCTGGCCCCCTGTACAGTATTCCTGCCAAACCTGTATGTAAAGGTGAGTGTGGCAACACGGCTTTCACGAAAGGCGTGCCATCTCTCAATGTACTTGCCGGGATATGTAATCACGGCCTTTGGTAAGTTGGTCCAGAAAATATCGGTAACATTAAACCGTAAAGTGCCTTTACTTTTCCAGATTGTTTTTTGAACGCCGGAAGAAAGTGCCCATTGAGGCCTGGCCACCATATAGCCATCGCGACCACCCGAGTTCAAACCGGCATTTAATTCCGCAGACCAACCCTTTTTAAAAGAGAAGGTATTATTTGTTTTAATGTCAGTTGCCAGGGAGCCATTGTTTAAAGCGCTTCCACCCAAATCGCCCTTGAAATGATTATAGTAAAAATCTGCATTGTTGACCATAGTCCACCATGAAGTAATATTAACAGGGGCGGAAACTGACAAACCAAAGTAATCGGAAGATGCAAGGTTTACCGGTATTTCTACAGTAATGTTTGAATCAGCAAAATGACTGTTTGGAAATACGTCTTTAAATTTTGCGATAGCGATATTCTGAACATCTTTAGTATGGCTGTAGTTCAAGGCAAAATTGAGATTCTTAACAGTATAATTTACTTCATACGACCAGGTTAACTGGGGAAGTAAAGCCGTGTTGCCCGTATTATAAGTGCTTACATCTATCAAAAACAAAAAGGGATTTAATGAACTGTAATTCGGTCGGTCTATGCGACGGCTAACTGATAGTCCAACTGTTTGGTCTTTTGTTATTTTATAATTGAAAAAGGCGCTGGGAAATAACTGGAAATAACTGGAATCAAAATGAATATCACCCTTCACCTGGTATGTTTTAAGTTTGGTTGCCTCTCCTCTTAGGCCAATCTGGATATTGAATTTTGTATACTCCTTGCTAAAATTGAGGTATCCTGCATTATTGTATTCTTCATATAAAAAATGATTGGTCTTTGTGGTATCATTTTGAGGAGTGCCGTTGCTTGCGTCAAAAAATTTTGCATCATTATCAGAAGAGACATCGCTGGTTTTAAAACCGGCTTCCAGCTTTGCACCGTTTTTTAAAGGGTTTACATAGTCTGCCTTTCCTGTTTTGAGGGTCAGCTTTCCGTGTTGATTTCCCAAAAGGATATAATCAGGTTGCAGGCTCGTACCATCAAGTTTGTAATATTGAGTAGCATTGTTGGATAATGCGTATGTGTTGTATATACCATAATCCAGATCTGCAGTCAGTTCTTTACCGGTGCTGTCAAAAGTGTGTTTGAAGTTGATGTTGCCTATCGTATTAGTGTTCCCTGATGTCCCCTTTTGGTGAGTTTGAAAAGTATAGGAAGGGTGTTTTTCATTATCTATTACCGTGGAATTATTGGTATTTAGATTATGGAAATCAATAAAATTGCTATTAACTACAAAACCAACAATTGTTTTTTTATCAATGAAGAAATCTGCACCCAGCCTGGCAAGATGAAAATTCAAGGGGAATGTTGTGTAGTTATCTTTTTTATCTTCCCCGTCAAAAACACCGTTAGAATAGAAATTCCTGTCCAGGATAAGGTGGTTCAATCCTTTCCTGTAAGAATAGCTATAATTTCCAAATACATTTATTTTTTTGTTCCGGTAATTAAAAGTGGTACCTGCATTTGTTTTTGGATAAACACCCTGCCCGTAACCTGCAGTTAAAGTACCGTTGGCCCCTAAACGCTGATCTTTTTTCATGTGAATATCGATGATGCCGGAATTGCCTGCAGCGTCATATTTTGCAGATGGATTGGTAATTATATCAATGCGATCTATTACACTGGAAGGAAGCCCCTTCAAATAATTGGCAAGATCAGTCCCTGTCATTGGAGTGGGTTTACCATCTATCATTATTATAACCCCTTGTTTTCCACGCAGGCTAATTGCATCATTTTGGTCGATGTTCACACCGGGAGAACGTTCCAGTACATCCATAGCGGAACTTCCTGCGCTGATAATGCTGTTGTCAACATTTACTACAATACGGTCTGAAAGCTTTTGTATGAAAGGCTTTTTTCCTTCTACCAGCACTTCTTTCATTTCGGAAGATCTTTGCGTTAATAAAAGCGATACCTGGATGGGTGATTCATTTGATGATACAGTAAAGGGAGCGGAATATTGAATAGCCTGGTTTACCATTGTGGCTTTTACCAGGTAAGACCCGAAAATAATATGCTCAAATTCAGCGATCCCACTGTTATCGGTAATAGCAACTTTTACCAGGGATGAATCTTTGCTTTTGATTAATTGCACAGTAGCATTTTCCAATACATGTTGATCTTCATTTTTTACGGTGACCATTATTTTTCCCGTATTTATTGTTTGAGCTGTAAGTATAGTTACCGGTGTAAGAACTAAAAAAAGGGCCATTATCGTTTTCATTTAAATGATTTACTGCAAAATGGGAATAAAGCAAATCAGTACAAATGAATAGATTATGAAATACGAAAGTTACCGTATGAATGGGTGGATTTTAAAAATGAGTTGTCGCAATTTTACATGAAATACAAAAAAACTCCTTAAGGGCAGGATCTTTTTTAAATGTTTCCTTTTTGAATCTTTTACTTTGCAATTCATGATTTTAATCACTTAAATAAAATCCTGTGAATTTCAAAAAACCTGTTTTCGTTGCAACTCTTTTTCTTTCTGTTCTTTTTTCTTTTTCTCAGCAAATCAAAAAAGAAACTTTATACAATCCCAGGGAGACCTTCTCGCAAAATTTTTATACAACCAATGGGAATGAATGCAGATCGGCAAGTGGTGGGCCAGGTTCGGGATACTGGCAAAATCGTGCGAACTATCTTTTAGATGCAAGCCTGGATACCGTAAAAAATGAACTTAGTTGCGATGAAATAATTACCTATTTAAATAATAGCCTCGACTCTTTGCAATCACTTTGGCTGGAGCTTGATCAAAACACTTATCGGAAAGATGCCAGGTCAAATTTTTATTCGGAGTTTGGTTCAAAAGAGCACACGGAAGGATTTCAGTTTGAAGGTGTAGGAATGATGCGATATGGAAAAGATGCTATTGTAGAAGCAAATTATATTATTAATGATACAAGAATGCAGATTCGACTTACCAAAGCCCTTGCATCAAAAGAAAAAATTGTGATCGTTATAAGATATAAGTACACGATTCCAGGGGCTTTTGGCGGCCGTACAGATTATTTCCAAACTGAAAACGGAAAGATTTATGAGATGGCTCAATGGTACCCGCGCATGTGTGTGTATGACAATCTTGAAGGATGGAGCACTTTGCCCTTCCTGGGCAGCGGTGAGTTTTATTGCGAGTATGGTGATTTTGATTATAAAATAACTGTTCCTAATAACATGATCGTTGCCGGAAGCGGGGAATTGCAGAATGAAAAAGAAGTACTTACGCCACAACAAATGCAACGACTAAATGAAGCACGAAAAAGTGACGACGCTGTCATAATCCGTTCATTGGAGGAAGTAAAAATGATGACTGCGCACCCAATAAGCACCGGGACTAAAACATGGCATTTTAAAATGTTCAACACACGGGATGTTGCATTTGGGGCATCAAAAGCATATATATGGGATGCTGCAAAAGTGAATTTGCCGGGAGGCAAAAAAGCATTGGCTATGTCAGTTTACCCGGCAGAAAGCGTTGGTGCTAAAAGGTGGGGAAGAGCAACAGAATATCTTAAAAAATCTATTGAATATTTTTCTGAAAAGTGGTTCGTTTATCCATGGCCGGTAGCCGTTAATGAAGCCGGGATTGCCGGCGGAATGGAATATCCCGGCATCGTATTCGACGGTTTTAATGATACTGCCACAGATCTTTACTCGGTTACCGCACACGAGATCGGTCATAACTGGTTCCCGATGATCGTCGGCAGCAATGAAAGGAGATATGGCTGGATGGATGAGGGCTTTAATACCTTTATAGATATTTATGCTGCTGAAAATTTTAACAGTGGTGAATATGCGCCCAAGCGTGATGGCGAATATGCGCCGGGGAAAGGTAATCCTTCAGAAGAAATAATATCGTTACTTAAAGATACTTCAGCGCCCACGATGATGTCGCGGGCAGATGGAGCATCTGAAAAATACCGGCACCCTCTTTTTTATTTTAAGCCAGCGTTTGGGCTTGTGCTGCTTCGCGAAGTTATACTGGGGCCTGACAGGTTTGACTATGCTTTTAAAAAATATATTGAACGGTGGGCTTACAAACATCCGGCTCCCGAAGATTTTTTCAGAACAATGGATAATGAATCTGGTGAAGATCTCACCTGGTTTTGGAGAGAATGGTTTTGTAACAACTGGCAACTTGACCTGGCAGTACAATCAGTAACCTATAAAAATGATGACTATAAAAATGGTGCAGATATTACCATTGTAAATCTGCAAAAAATGGTCATGCCGGCAACCGTTGAGATTATTTTAAAGGACGGGAGCAAACAGGATCTACCGTTGCCCGTTGAAACGTGGATACAAAGTGCGGTACATACCATTCACCTGGAAACTACACAGCCATTGCAATCTGTAACTATTGATCCTGCGGCGCTATTGCCTGACAGTAACCGGCCAAATAATGGATGGAAGGAATAGAAACCAGTCGGGAATCTCACAGATTTTTTTAAACTTGTGAGACCCTTTTGCCCAATTAAGATCTATGGCCGAATGGCTGCGGGATGGAAGCGATAGCCCGCAGCGCAGCGAGGACTATAAGCGAACAGCCCGTACTATAGCTCAATAAAGAACTTTTGATGGCAGCCCCAAATAATACCCACCGTTTTTGCTAAAGAATTAACTTATAAGAATCACTTTTCCCGTTATAATTCATAAATCCCGGATGTCAATTTTACAATTTCTTTATTTTTAAAACGATTGTATTCCCAGGTGTGCTCTTCAAATTTCAGATACTCTGATACTTCGTTTGTTTCAATGTTGATTTTGCAAACCCGCTTATTTCCCATATCGCATACAAAAATAAAGTCATCAATCGCTCTCACTTGTTCGGGATGGTCGAAGATACCCGGATTTTCAAAATCGCCCCCGATCCTAAATAATTCTCTTTCATCTTCAAGATCAAATTGCCCGACATAATGTGACATTGGTTGGGCTATCCAAAGTTTACCATTCTTATCAAGAGCGATGCTATAAATTATGTCAAAACCTGTTGTATATTTTCCTATACTTAACTCCTTTATTTTATTTCCTTTCCGGTCGTGTTTAAATATTTTAGTCTCGCTAAACAAACAAGTTAAATATTCCCCGTTATCAAGCCTAATGCACTCTGTGTAAGGTGAATTAACTGCACGGCCGGCTTTGCTAAATTTAATATCGGCATATTCGCTATGTGAAATCTCAAGGACTTTTTCAAGATCGGTTTTGAAAAATTCATCTTTGCCCGATCCCGTACGAGCTATAAAAAAAATATAGTCTTTGCCGCAAATAAAATCAAATCCTTTTTGTGATATTAATTTCATTGGCTTTTAATTACGCTTTTCGTATGCAGGTGTAGCCGGTACTTTAAATCCTTTATCTTTTAAAAGTGTTTTTATTTCTGTAATTCCTCTTTCCAATTGTGGATCTATACCTTTTGCCATAAGGCCAAGATCTTCATCTACCATTATATCGGGATCCACGCCATGGCCTTCTTTGAACCAGCTTCCATCGGGATTAAACATCCTGAAAGATGGAACCGTAATACCTCCGCCATCAATGAGCTCCGGAGCTCCGCTGATCCCTATGAGGCCGCCCCACGTCCGGTTTCCAATTAATGGGCCCAAACCTTTTTTACGGAAGTAATCGGGGAAAGCATCACCTCCTGAACCACTCCAGCCGTTGATGAGCATAACCTTCGGGCCAAAATTGGCATAAGGGGGCCATGGATAACTTTTGCCATCGCGTATTGCCCAATAAGCGAGTGGAGTACGATTGAGTATTTCAATAAACCTGTCGGGAATTTGCCCGCCACTATTGAACCTTTCGTCTATCACCAAAGCCTTTTTGTTCCATTGAGCGTTGAACTGTCTCATTAATTCATTCTGGCCGTCAATACCTGTGCTGGGCACATAAATATAACCGGCTTGGCCGTTCGTTTCTGCATCCACCCGCTTACGGTTATCATCCACCCAGGCGAGATAGCGCAATCTACCTTCATCTTTCATTGTTTTTACTATGACTGTTTTAGCTCCATTCCATGAGGGAGAGGAATTGTAGGTTAATTCCACGGTTTTATCTTCGAGGTCCTGGAAAAGTGCATAAGGTTCCTGGCCGGTCGTTAAAGGGATTCCATTTACTGCCAGTAAATAACTGCCTTCATTGATATTGACACCCGGCATATTGAGCGAAGAACGCTCTTCTGCATCCCATGGCGCACCCCTTATAATCTTTTTAATTTTATAAAAATTTCCTTCAGGTTCATAGTCGACTCCAAGATAACCTACGTTTCCGCTGTTTTCCTTTTCAAGATCACCACCACCAAAATAAGTATGAGATGAATTGAGCTCGCCAATCATTTCCCCAATAATGTAATTTAACTCTTCCCTCGTTGATGCCCCGGTAAGCATGTTGCTATAACGTTGTTTAACCTGCTCCCAGTTAACTCCATGCATATTAGGATCATAAAAGTAATCACGCTCAAGCCTCCACACATCGGTAAGAATTTGTTTCCACTCTTTCATAGGATCTACGAGCATCTGCATTTCTGAAATGTGAAGTGGCTTTTCAAATTTCTGAGACTCTTCCGGTTTTATAACTGCCCAGTTGTCTCCCCGTTGAATCAATAGCTTCTGCCTGTCGGCAGACATGCTATAATCATTCACATCATCAAGAATGGTTTTTTCTTCCTTCTTTTCAATATCATATATTTTTAATGAGGACTTACCGTCAACTTCATCCTGGCGGGGCAACCTCAGATAGATAATTTTATTTTTTACAGAACCCAGCTTTCCATAATTACCGGCATGTAAGGGAAGGATTTCAATTCTTGATTCGATTCCATCGAAGTCAATATTTACAGGCTCAACCTTTACGCGTATCTTTTGAACCGTATCAACAGATGTTTTGAATTTGTGCTTTACTTCAACAACTTTTGTTACAGGCTCTGAGGGAAGAATTTTTACAGTATCATTTTTGGGGAATAAAATCGAGCGCGTGGTTTTTTGTAAGGTTAGCACGGCTACCTGTGTAGAGTTTGCATAAATAAAAGAATTGTCTATATCACTGTAATTGGGCGAAAAAGACTGGTTCGTAAGCAGGTAAATGTATTTTCCTTCGCTGTCAAAAACGGGATCGACCGAATTATAAAAACCACTGGTAACCTGTTTAAGATTTTTATTTTTAGTGTCAAAAATAAACACTGCGCTGTGAAGGTTTTCAAGGTCATGGCTGAAAGTGAGCCATCGCCCATCGGGAGACCAGCTACAGGAAAAATTTTCCAGATCGCCATGAAAAAAATGTACCGCATTATCAACTGCTGTGGTGTTACCTGTTTCAAGATCGTATACCTGTATTTTCATGGCCTTGTCAATAAAAGCCAGCTCTTTGCTGTCGGGCGACCAAAACAGGTTGTATCTGAAACCCGTCCCGTAACTGGTGAGCTTTCGTGGCTTGTCCTCATCAGATGGTGTGATCCATAATTCATATTCGCCTGAATGATCGCTCCAGTAAGCAATGTTTTTTCCATCAGGAGACCATGCAGGATAACGCTCAGCCGTACCCGAAGATCTTGTGAGATTTTTTACAAAGCCATTTTCAGCAGGCAATGAAAAGATATCGCCACGTGCCTCCATAAGAACACGGTTTCCATCGGGGCTTAAACCAGTATGCTGAATGTACTTATCAGCTTTTTCAATTTTTGGCTTTAAAATAGCTTTGTCGCTTACCAGTGAAACCTTTACTTCACTGATTTGTTTTGTAGAAAATTTATAGAGATATAAATTACCCCCGGCTTCAAAAACAATTTCTTCCGGGCCGGCAGAAGGAAAATGAACATCATAATCTTTGAAATTAGTAAGCTGTTCTACACTTTTTGTACTTGTATTGTATCTCCATAAGTTCATTCTCACCTCATCGCCACGATCAGAAAGGAAATAAATTTCGTCATTGTGCCACATGGGAAATTCATTACCTTCTTCGGTATCAAGGCTGGTTATATTTTCTGAAGTATTGGTAGCCAGGTTAAAAATATGGATATCAGCTTTCCATCCTCCACGGTATCTTTTCCAGTTGCGAAAGGCCTGTGAACGGAAAGTGACCGCCATTTCTTTTCCATCGGGAGAATAAGAAGCGAACTCGCCATAGGCAAGTGGAAGTTTTACAGATGGCCCACCAGTTGGTGCCACCGTATAGAATTGGTTAAACCTGTTTCTTCCGCTTTCTCTCGCCGATGCAAATAACACACGTTTTCCATCGGACTGCCATCCCACCACGCGATCGGGATAACCATGAGAAGTCAGGCGTACGGGAATTCCTCCTGAAACAGGGATGACGTATACGTCTTTATTGCCATCATAATTCCCCGTGAAAGCAATACTCCTGCCATCGGGCGAGAACCTTGGAAAGCTTTCAACACCAAGCGGGGAACTTAATTTTACCGCTTCACCACCTTCCTTAGGCATAACCCAAAGGTCATTGGCATACGTAAAAACAATTTGTGTTTTTGATACATCAGGATACCTGTAGAGGCCTGCATCTGTTTGTGCTAAAAGAGGGATTAAAAACAAATTAGAAAGTACATACAAAGCGAACTTCTTCATGAAACAAGTTTAAAAATTTAAAAAAACAGATTATGCGGGGCTAAAATTCAAAAGTAAAATACCAATTATTTATTACCGGTAAAATTTAAAATGAAGAGTGGTAGAGAGAAATATAAGAATCAAGTTATTATCGATATAATGTTACTTAAGAGAAAAAATTATTAAAACTTTTGATTGATATGATCTATGAGGGAAAGGATAATAAATTCATCGTATCACCTACAAGGCAGCAACTACATATTATAATTTGATACTCATTGATTATTTTTAAATAATAATCATAACGCACGTAAATTACAATGTGGGTGGAGATGTTTTTAAAGCAGTGAAATAATAATAAATTAAACATGGAACAAACACAGTCAATCAAGGATTTAATAGTCGATATAGATGATAATAAAATATACTTACCTGAGTTTCAAAGAGACTTCGTATGGGAGATTTCAAAGACCTATGACCTATTCGATTCATTAGTTAAAGATATTTTTATAGGAGCAATTATATTTGGGATACCATCTTTTGACATTGCAATTAGAGAAATTGATAATAGGAAAAAAATAACTAAGGGCAAGAAGAGACCTGCATTAGAAGTTAAAACCATAACTAAAAAGGAAATTGAACAAATTAATAAATTGGGTGGCAATTTTAGGCTTGTTCTAGATGGGCAGCAACGGACAACATCAATTTATCGTGCCTTAAAAGGTACGGATGATGTATGGTATATTGCAAAAAATGAAGATGAAGTATTGAACAACAACTTTGAAAACGCCAAACTGGAAGAATTACTTGAAGAAATAGCAGGTGAACAAGATGCAGAAAGACTATCAATTAAATTATCAGATGTATGGGATATTGAACAAAATGATTACGATGAAGAAGAAATAAAAGATAAATTTTTTTATACAACCTCTTACTACAAAACCTATAGTGGTGATGAAGGATTTGATTCAAAAGCAGAATTCAGAAAGTTTAGAAACCTAAGAAAAAAAATTGCCGACTTGCTTAAATCAGAAAAATTACTTTCATTTTATCTTCTCGATATGAACCTTGAAAAATTTGTTGTTTTTTTTGAAAGAAGTAATACAAGAGGAGTGCAGTTAAACTTTATTGACATTCTAGCAGCAAAACTTTATACAGGAAACTTTAATTTAAAACAAAAAATAAAGGAATTCGAACAGCAAAATCCAAATCATAACTTAATTCCGGAAATTATCGTTCGCTCAATTGCGTACATAAAAAGTTCGCCCAAAGAAATAAATAGAAATTATATTCTAAGTTCCTTAAACTCCGAGGATTTCAAAACATGGTGGGATAGATTGTGTAAATTATATAAAATCACAATAGATTTCTTATACCACAATAATTTCATTATTTCCCAAGATTGGATGCCTTATGATAATATGATAATTCCCCTGATGAATTTTTTAAAGGAAATTGGTGGTGATTTCCATCAAATGAACCCACAACAGAAAAAATTCATAGAATATTGGTATTGGAATTCAGTTTTTTCATTAAGATACTCCGGTTCGTCAAATGAAAGAATTATTGAAGACTCAAACATTTTGATACAGATAGCAAAGGGCAGGAAAATTAATTCGGCAAGCTATTTTAATAAGCTATCAAAGCTACAGGTGTTATCTGCCGATGACATTTATTCTTTTGACAAGAAAGCAAATGCTGTCTATAAGGGTATTTTGAATTTGATAAACTTTGAGAAATCGGGTCTATTAAATTGGAACAATGACGCTAAGTTATCTCTTAACTCAATTTTAGAAGACCATCATATTTTTCCTAAAAGTTACCTTAATGAAATATTAGCCACTGATAGTGAAAAAGATTTGATTGACTGCGTTGCAAATAGAACGTTAGTTCCGAAAATTCAAAACATAAAAATTAGTGACCAGGCACCATCTGAATATTTAAAGGCGATTAGCAATATCAACCCAGATATTGGAAAATCATTAGAAAACCACTTAATCACAAAGGAATTGTTGAATGGTGAATATGATAAAGAATACAGCTTCTTTCTTGAACTGCGAGCCGGTGCTATGTTTGAAATAATTAAGAAACGACTTATAGAACCAAGAGATACAATAAGAGAAGAATTTTATGAAGAAATAAAATTTGAAGAAGCCGCAAATATAAATGTTTTCTGCTCCTATAAATCTAAAAATGCAGAAGCGACTTTTAACCCCGCAACAGCAAAAATATTTTATAAGGGTAATTTATATGATAGTCCTAGCGCGGCTGCTATAGCAGTCAAGGTTGATAATGGTGCAGCCGAAAGTGTTACTGAAAACGGATGGACATTTTGGAAATATATTGATGAAAATGGAATTGAGAAGAAAATAACAGAACTTAGAAAATGAAAGGCACAGGAATGGACAACCAAAACGGTGGTTTATCAATCTAATAGATTTAACACCTTTACATTTATGATATATCAAAAAAATTTATTCTTCTCCTTCAAGCCTCGCCAGCTCGCCTTCATCCAGGTCGTCGCCGGGAGATGGTTTTGGAGAAAGATCGGGATCCTGTTCAATATCCCGATCTGCCTCTTTATGTGCATCCGCGATACTTTCTTTTTCTTTTTCCTGATCGCTTTTATTATGGGATGATTTTC
>JBDTZL010000155.1:0-23435 GCA_040005125.1 Ginsengibacter sp. | reverse complement strand
TTTTTGCCGGAAATAAAGAAATATAGCGAGGAAGAACTTATATCCCTTTTGAAAAACAGGGACCAGCCGGCATTTTCATATTTGTATGATAATTATTCCGGCGCCTTGTTTGGAATTATATATAAAATGCTGGAAGACCGGGAACTGGCTGAAGACGTATTACAGGAAGCGTTTGTAAAGATCTGGAATAACTTTTCTAACTATGACAGCCTCAAGGGACGCCTTTTTACCTGGATGCTCAACATTACAAGAAACTTAACGATAGATACCATAAGAAGTAAGGGGTACCGGAAGCAGGCAAAAATCCAAAATTCCCCGAACTCCGTAGATAATCCGGTAGAAAACATCAGCAGTAACTCCAACACTACGGAAAGCTTTGATGCGCTGGGAATCAGAAAGCATTTAACCCTTCTTAAAGACGATCAAAAACAAATTATTGACCTGGCCTACTTTGGAGGTTTCACGCAGGATGAAATATCCAGGCAACTGGCTATTCCATTGGGAACCGTAAAAACGAGAATGAGAACAGCGATTATAGAATTAAGAAAAATATTGCAAAAATAAATTGAACAAAAACGACATCATATCATCCGGTTTACTTGAGCTATACGCCCTGGGATTATCTTCACCCGAAGAAACCCTGCAGGTAGAAGAATGGGTAAGCCAATATCCCGATATAAAGGAGGAGATTGAGGCAATAGAAATGTCTTTGGAATCGTATGCGCAGGCTCATGCAATAGTACCTTCCCCGTTAGTAAAAAATAAAATACTTTCACAAATAGCACAGGATGAAGAGAAGAATGTTTACACTCTCCCTTCTGCTAATAACCGTAAAGCCCAATCAAATGTCTACCGTATTCCCGCCTTCTTTAAATTAGCCGTGGCGGCAATTTTTGTGTTGCTAATAGGAAGCATTGTTCTCACCTATTCTTATTATACCAAATACGAGTCTGCAAGCAGCGACCTGCAAGTGGCACAGCAAAAACTTGAGCAGCAAAACCAGGCCAATCTTGCTATGAAAACTGACATCAATGTGATGACCGACAAAAATTCGCAGCCTGTCGTTTTGAAAGGAACACCTCATGCCCCGGATGCCCTAGCAAAAATATTCTGGATGAAAAATACGGGTGATGTGTACGTGGACCCTTCCAACCTGCCAGCTACTCCATCCGGAAAACAATACCAGCTTTGGGCCATTGTAGATGGCAAGCCTGTTGATGCGGGGATGATATCTACTGAAAAAGGAATCTATTATATTCAAAAAATGAAATCATTCGGCCATGCTGAGGCCTTTGCTATCACTTTGGAAAAAGCCGGAGGCAGCCCCACTCCTACTATGGATGAAATGTTTGTGATCTCCAAAATTTAATTCCGGGGTTTATATTTTCTGTCTTTAACTATTTCTTCAATAAAAGTAATCGCGTTTACGCAATCGCTTTAAAACATTTTAGATACTATGCTGTTTTAAAATTAGCACAATAAACCTCCCCCGTCCTTAAGCAGACTTCCGACAAACCAAAAAGGTTTTTATGGTCAGTCTATATTAAAATCGACATAATAAACGTCCCGGTCTCTGAGCAGACTTTTGACGTTAAACCAGCCAGTTACATCCCGGATCTACTTCTTCCCATTTAAGGTTTTTCTTAGCAGCATAAATTGCGTTTAATCGTAACAGTTAGTCTGAAAATATTCTCGGTAAAAGTAAATCCATCACTTTTCATTATGCGTAGATGATAAAAATAAAATCATAAATAAAAAATTTCTAAAATGAAAACGATTAAATTATTGGGATTATTCATTCTTTCGGCTTTTGTATCAGTAGCAACATTTGCGCAACCGAAAATGGACGGAACTAAAATGGTGGGCGGAGCTGCAATGTACCCGACTAAAAACATTATTGAGAATGCGGTAAATTCAAAAGACCACACAACATTGGTTGCAGCTGTAAAAGCAGCAGGGCTTGTTGAAACATTATCCGGTGCAGGCCCGTTCACAGTGTTTGCTCCAACCAACGAAGCATTTAACATGTTACCAAAAGGGACCGTGGACAATTTGCTTAAGCCTGAAAACAAATCCATGCTTACCGGTATATTAACTTACCACGTTGTATCAGGCAAATTAGGTTCCACAGAATTGATGAAAATGATAAAAGATGGCAACGGCACTGCTGAATTAACTACTGTTGCAGGTGGCAAGCTATGGGTTATGAGCAAGGGTGGCAAGCTTTGGATCAAAGATGAAAAAGGCGCAACGGCTGAGATAACCATTAAAGACGTTGATCAGAGTAATGGTGTAATACACGTAATTAACAAAGTATTATTTCCTAAATAATATTATATCTTATAACACCTTTATTGAAAACTACACTAAGCCGGCTTTTGCCGGCTTTTTTAATTTTTTTGCCGTTAGCACTAAATTCGGCTCCTCCTCCATTGACCAATAACTTTTGGAAAGTTTGGAGCTTTCCAAAAGTTCCTAATTCCGTAAGCTGGCTTCTGCAGGTTTTTTTGAAACCAACTGAAATCCACATATTACCTCCGGCGACATATCAGTAGATAGATGATCACAATTTTTTAGAAATTAGGCTCCATAGGAGCGACATATTAAAGATAGCCCGTAAAGCAGGAGATATCCACCAGGAAAATAATAATATTAAGCCACGGCTTTATTTACGAGATCAGCAGCTTCGCTTAATAAAATAGCAGACTCAACCTTAAGGCCACTTTTATCAATAAGATCTTTTGCCACTTCTGCATTGGTTCCCTGCAGGCGAACGATTATAGGTATCTCAATATTACCGATAGATTGGTAAGCGTCTATAACGCCCTGGGCTACACGATCACAACGAACGATTCCGCCGAATATATTTATCAGTATAGCTTTTACTTTTGGATCTTTTAAAATTATTCTGAAACCTGCTTCAACCGTTTGCGCATTGGCGGTACCACCTACGTCAAGAAAGTTAGCAGGTTCACCGCCACTTAATTTTATCATATCCATGGTAGCCATCGCAAGGCCAGCACCATTTACCATACAGCCTACATTTCCATCAAGCTTTACAAAATTGAGATTGAATTTTGCAGCTTCCACTTCTGTTGGATCTTCTTCGGCAACATCACGCAATGCACTGATATCGGGATGACGCATTAATGCATTGTCATCAATATTCATTTTACAGTCAACGGCAATTATTTTATTATCGCTTGTCTTAAATAAAGGGTTTATTTCAAGCATGCTGCAATCGAGCCCTACATATGCATTGTATAAATTGGTTACGAACTTTATACAATTTTTAAATGCATCCCCTTTAAGGCCGAGATTAAATCCTATTTTTCTCGCCTGGAAACCCGGCAATCCTCCACCGGGATGAACCCATTCTTTAAAAATTTTTTCAGGAGTATCATGTGCAACATCCTCAATATTTACACCGCCTTCCGTGCTGTACATAATTACGTTTTTCCCTTTTGACCTGTCGAGTAAAATTGACAAGTAGATTTCTTTCACTTTTTCAGGGCCATCATAGTACACATCCTGCGCCACCAGTATTTTATTCACTATTTTACCAGCCTCACCTGTTTGAACTGTTACCAGTGTTCCACCTAAAATATTGTGAGCGATTGTTTTTACATCTTCAGCATTTTTTGCAACTGCAACACCGCGCTGATCGGTTCCCTTAATAGTTCCTTTGCCCCTTCCACCTGCATGTATCTGCGCTTTGATAACCGCAAACCTGCTTCCATACTCACTATTAATATAGCGGTACGCTTCTTCGGCTTCGGCCACCGTACTGCATGCAATGCCTTCCTGTATCGGAACATTATATTTCTTTAATAACTCCTTTGCCTGGTATTCATGTAAATTCATATAACATCTTTTAGCGAAGATAAAGTCTAATTGGTAAACCACTATTATTTTGTGCAGGAACCAAATCTCCAAATGACTATTGAGCATGCAAAATTGTATTGCTAAACTATAAATCTTCTACTTTTATTAATAAATTTATCTTTAGGACATAGGATTGATGGAATTTCTATCTTTTTCTCTGATGAAACAACACACATTTTAAGCGATGAGCATAAGATTTAATAAAAATATCCAAATAAGTCCCGAAATTTTATAGAGGCTTTATGAAGCAATCCAAATATCTTATTGAAGCATCATTCCATGGGAAGGCTCTAAAATCTTTTTTGTGTTGTGCGGGCACCTTTTTTTATTGCCTTGCCTGCTTCAGCCAATCGAATGGTCTTGCTAAGAAAGGAATTTTAGACCTGAGTAAATGGGATTGGAAAATCAATGGAATAGCAGATCTTAATGGTGAATGGGAATTTTACTGGAATGCACTATACGATCCTGCAAAACCTGGTGCATCAGTAAACAATCTCCCAAATTACATTAATGTACCTGGTTTTTGGAATTCAAATGTCCCGGGAACAGGTGTCTTTGAGCCCGCCTTCGGATATGCCACTTACAGATTAAGAATATTATGTCCACCAGGCGATCAGCATCTTGAGCTTAAATTTTTGACGGTAGCATCTGCTTACAAATTATACGTAAATGGAAAGCAGCTTTTGGAAATCGGTAAGGCAGGCACATCAGGAGCCACTACAACCCCTGACTACCTGCCCGCTATAGTTCCTGTGCAAGCCGTGAACAATGAATTAAATATTGTTATACAGGTTTCTAATTTTAATTATAGCACAGGTGGGTTATGGGATCATATAAAGGTGGGCACACATCAACAGGTACAGTCATTGTTGATAAAAAATGTCGGTATTGATTTTTTTATCGCCGGGAGCTTTTTTCTTATGGGAATTTTTTATCTCGTGGTGTTTTTTTATTTTACCAAAAGACCGGTCACCTTATATTTTAGTCTTTTTTGTGTATTACTTGCTATACGGCCCTTAGTCACTGATGAACTGGCCATATTGTATATCGCCAACTGGAGCTGGAAATTAATAAAGCATGTAGAGTTTATAAGTTTTTACCTGGCAGTACCTGTTCTTTCTTTGTTCTCGTATGAACTTTTCCCTAAAGAGTTTTCACGGAAAATATTGCGGGTGATCCTTTTTGTAACCATCCCGTTTGTATTGGTAGCGGTTTTTACATCACCTTATATCTTCAGGTATTCTTTAAGGCCCTTCCAGGTAATTATGCTCTTAACCGCTATTTATGGACTATACGTATATGGAAAAGCAGTAAAAAATAAAAGACCGGGCAGCGTTTATTTTTTGACAGGCTTCATCATTTTATTTATTGCCATCATAAATGATTTACTATATACCAGTTTAATTATTCAAAGCGTCAATCTGATTTACCTGGGCCTCTTCATTCTTATCATATCACAGGCTGTGGCTTTATCCAGGCAATTTTTCTGGGCATTTTCAAGGCTTGAAATTCTAAATAATAAGCTCGAAATTATCAATGCTGAATTGAATCAAAAAAACATTGCCATCAATGAAGCCAACGATCACCTTACTCTGCTTAACTCAGAACTTGATATATTGATTTCAAGAACATCACATGATCTCAGGTCACCCTTAACCTCCATCGTAGCATTGGTGCACATCATAAAAGAAGAACAAGATGCAATTAAAAGACATGGGTACCTCGAAATGCAACGCCTCACACTTCACAGGTTGAATGTTCTCATTACCGACATACTTGATTTCTCCAGGAATAAAAGAACCCGTTTAAACTTTGAACAGGTGGATTTTGCAGAACTTTTGAGCTGGGTCTTACAAGATCACCAGTTTTCCGATAATTCAGCACACATTGAGCGTATTGCTGATGTAAAACAAGATGAGATTTTTATTACTGATAAATCCAGGCTTAATATGATACTGTATAATCTTATATCCAATGGGCTTAAATATCATGATAAGGATAAAGACAACCCTTATTTAAAAGTGCTGATTAATGTAACCTGTAAAGAGGCGGAGATAATAGTAATTGACAATGGCACAGGTATTGAGGAAGGTAATCTTGAACATATCTTTACAATGTTTTACCAGGGTAATAAGGCTTCCAAAGGCACAGGGCTGGGATTGCATATTATGAGTGAAGCCGTGAAAAAGTTAGGAGGCACAATAAAAGTCGACTCGGTATTAACGCAAGGGTCAACTTTTACCGTTGTGATTCCCAATCAACAGGAGGCTTCCGAAGGTATTTCACAGGCTGATAACCTGACATGAAGTATTACACATCTTTGATAATATCATCGGGTTTGTTTACTTTAAAATGATAGTCAGCGTCCCACCGGCCATTTAACAAATTTTGGAAGTTTATAGTCAGGGAGATACTGCCATCGGTCCTTTCTATTAAAAAAAATCCCAATAAGTTTCCTCTCCATGCAAATTTGTCCCGGGCCAATGGTTCATATCAAACCCCGGGGCTTTTTCAAGTACTTCCTTTGGCTGATTAAATATGAATGCTTTGTTGACCGGATCAACTCGCAGTAGTCGAAATGGTATCGCAAAATATTTTTCTCCTATGGTGAGAAAGCCCCCAAATCCTATTACTACATAATCGATTTTCGCTGTGGTAATGTCTATCATAATGTCTACGATCTTACCCGTGTGCTCGCCTTGTTCGTTATAAACTTTATCGCCAATTAGAGAAGTAGCTGTCAGGTATTTTAACGGCACGTTGGGACGCATCCCTTCGTGGTTGGCACCGGTAAGGTTTTCATTTTCTAAAGTATCCATGTTAATGTATTATGTTATTAAAAAAATTTATTGTTCTTACGCTCTTATTTGCAGAAATCTGCTTCTGATAATTTATAGTCATTTACCCTCCCAAAAATTGTACCCAGGATTACTTAGGTTATTAGAGCAGACCCTGAAGCACACGGCTCCTTTTTTTACTTTTTATTAAAAGACAATTAAAGGAAACCAAGACCCCTGAAAAATATCTATTCCTCCCGCAGATATTCCTGTTTCAAATTATTAATATATTTCTCCAACCAAAAACGCTCAATTGTCCCCAACCGGCATCATGAAACTAAACTTAATTCCTGAATAATGTTTCGCACATTTTTGAGGTACCTCTCATGTTGCATACATTTGCACAGTTTTGAAAATGACCCCATCATGAAAATGATCCCTAAAACAACGTTTTTAAATGTGATATTATTACTCACGGTACTATCACATCTGGTGAAATTTAAAAATTAACAGGAAAATTGGTATGATCGGTAATAAAAAAATAGTGATTGTTCTGCCGGCTTATAACGCAGCGCTTACGCTTAAAAAGACGTACCTGGAAATCCCCTTTGATATAGTAGACGAAGTGATATTGGTGGATGATAACAGCAGCGATAAAACAATTGAGATCGGACACGAGCTTGGCATCTCGCATATCATTAAACACGATAAGAACCGTGGCTATGGTGGCAACCAAAAAACATGTTACGACAAAGCATTGGAAATTGGTGGTGATATCATCATCATGCTGCATCCCGACTATCAATATACACCAAAGCTAATTCCTTCAATGGCCTACCTTATTGCGAACAATGTTTACCAGGTGGTGCTTGGTTCGCGTACATTGGGCAAAGGAGCATTGCATGGCGGCATGCCATTGTACAAATACATCGCTAACCGCGTGCTCACATTTTTTGAGAATGTGATGCTCAATCAAAAAGTGGCAGAATACCATACCGGCTATCGGGCCTTTTCACGCGAAGTGCTCGGGCGGATTAATTACGAGATCAATTCGGAAGACTTCGTTTTTGACAACCAGATGCTGTCCCAGATTATTTATCTCGGTTATGAAATTGCTGAGATAACCTGCCCGACGCGATACTTTGAAGAAGCTTCCAGCATTAACCTGCAACGAAGCATTACTTACGGGCTGGGCGTGCTGAAAGTCTCTATTGTTCATCGTTTATGCAAATGGGGGCTGATGAAAAGAAAAATGTACGAGCCGCTGAGGTAAGGGGAAATGTTTTTATAGCAAATTAAATGCATTAATATAGTATCATCTATCCATTAAGATTATGCACTTAAGCAAAACTCAAATCATTATTATCATTGCTGTCCTGGCAACCTTTTTTTTTATCCCTTTTCTTGGAAGAGTTCATTTGTTCGATTGGGATGAAGTTAATTTTGCCGAATGCTCGCGCGAAATGATTAAGATGGATGATTACAGCAGGGTGTATATCAACTTTAAGCCTTTCTGGGAAAAGCCGCCGATGTTTTTCTGGATGCAAAGCACGGCGATGAAAATTTTTGGCGTTACCGAATTTGCAGCACGTTTCCCGAATGCGATTTGCGGAATCATAACTTTAATTGTTGTTTTTATTTGCGGCAGCAGGATCTATGATAAAAAATTCGGTGTGTTTTGGGCACTTGCTTTTGGGGGCTCTCTTTTCCCGAATATGTATTTTAAATCGGGCATTATCGATCCATGGTTCAATCTGTTCACTTTTTTGTCCTTGTATAATTTTATCCTGTATCATTGGGCAAGAAATAAATTTGATAAAGACGGCCTGAGAAAAAACCCCTTGTATTATGTTGTGTGGTCGGGAATCTTTATGGGGCTCGCTGTATTAACCAAGGGCCAGGTTTCGCTGATGGTATTTTTATTATCACTGGGCGTTTATTTTATTTACAACCGCTTCCGTATTTATTTTAACTGGTGGCATGCAGTTTCATTTTTGATTGTTGCCACAGCCGTAACTGCTACCTGGTATGGCTATGAGATTGCGAAGGACGGCACCTGGTTCATTTCTGAATTTTTTAAATACCAGTACCGCCTTTTCACTACTCATGATGCGGGCCAGAAAGGATTTTGGGGCTATCATTATGTTGTGCTCCTCGTTGGTTGTTTTCCCGCCTCATTGCTTGCCATCCCCTCTTTTTTTAAAACAAACTATACCGGCAGGTTCGATAAAGATTTTAAAAAATGGATGCAGATTTTATTCTGGGTAGTGACTATTTTATTTACCATGGTTCAATCGCGAATTATTCATTATTCTTCTTTAGCGTGGTTCCCGCTTACTTTCCTGGCCGCTTATTCAATATACAAATGGGATACGAAACAACTGAATTATAAAAAGTATGTCGGAGTTTTTATCGCGATACCCGGTGGCTTTATTTCGTTGTTGTTATTGGCATTCCCGTACCTGGCAATGAATATTAAAAAACTCATTCCATATGTGAACGATACATTCGCGAAAGCCATGATGCAGTCAGATGTGTACTGGAGCGGTATAGAGGGAATAGCGGGCCTGATCATGATTGTCTCTATTGTGTTTGGAATAAGACATCTGCGAAAAAATAATTTTCAGAAAGCAGCCTGGATATTTTTTGGCGGTACAGCTATCACGATTTTTTTAGCATCGGCACTTATTGTTCCGAAAGTTGAGCGCTATTCACAGGGCGCAGCAATTGATTTTTTTATACAAAGACAGGGAGAGGATTGCTATGTGAACACGCTGGGCTATTATAGTTATGCACAACTTTTTTATGTTCAGAAGGAAAGACCGGTTAATCCGAATTCATATGATGAGCAATGGCTGCTCACGGGCAATATAGATAAGCCCGCTTATTTTGTATCGAAAGTAGGCAGGATAGATAAATACAAACAATACACGGAGCTCAAAGAGCTTTACCGCAAAAACGGATTTATTTTTTTGAAAAGAGAAGTGAGGAAGTGAGTTGTCAATGGGGAGTTGTGAGTCGGGGAAAATAGTCAATGGCCAATGTTCAATAGTCAATAATTTGTGGCACGGTAACTTAGAAAGTATCAATGACCAATGACCAATGACTCAATGACTCAATGACCTTAATTGATCATTCACTATGTAAACACGTTCAGGGCAGGCCATTGGCTCAGGATGGCCGTGATAAGAATCCGCATCTGTATTAAAAATTACGCAACAATTACAAACCGGGGCTACTTTCACTTCGCATGCTTTCATTTCTTTATCCCACAACTCTAATTTTCCGCCCCATTCATCTTGCCAGTTTTTATCCTGGTAAACCAACACATTTACCCGTCGCTGCCAGTTGCGATGGTGTGTATGCACGGTAAAATCTGCATGTATATTCAGGTAACCTCCTTTGGTAGATTGGTGTTTGCCTCTGCCCTCCGGGAAGTAAGCTTTCTGCAAATCTTTTATGCCTGTAAGCGTGCTGAGGAATTTCAAAAATTCAGGTGAGTTCAGTTCATTAATTGTTCCTTTGAGCGCTTCAGGCAATAAGTCCAGTTTATTAAGACCTTTCTTTTTTTCATTATAGTGCGCATAGTTTATCCATCAACTTATATCAAACCTCACCCCAACCCCTCTCCAAATTAATGGCACTACCTTACGAAAAGCACTTCAAACTTTTGACCTTCAACTTTCGACCTTCAACAAACTTTGAACTATTAACTATGAACTTTCAACTTATCAACCTATTAACAATTCCAACCATTCATCCATTCAACCATTCACTTATCTTTGAAGCCATTTTTAAATGCTTATGCTGAAAAAAATTAATGAGGCTGTTGATTTCATCAAATCCAAATATAATCATAAACCTGTGGCAGGGATCGTATTGGGAAGCGGGCTTGGAAGTTTTACCGGCGAAATAAATATTGAATCTGAAATTAACTACAGTGACATACCTCACTTCCCTTTAAGCACTGTGGAGGGCCACAGCGGCCAGCTTATTTTCGGAGAGCTTTCCGGCAAAAAGGTTGTCGCAATGGCAGGGCGTTTTCATTATTACGAGGGCTATACAACCCAGGAAGTTATTTTCCCAATAAGAGTTTTGAAGTTCCTGGGGATTGAAACTTTATTGATAAGCAATGCGGCAGGCGGTACCAATACCACTTTCCAGGTTGGGGACCTTATGATTATTAAAGATCATATCAGCATGTTTACTTTGAACCCGCTTCCCGGCAAAAATGAGGAAACTTTTGGCCCCAGGTTTCCTGATATGAGCGAGCCTTACAAAAAATACCTCATTATAAAAGCAAAGGAAGCTGCAAAGGAAAATAATATCGAATTAAAGGAAGGTGTATATGTTGGCGTTACGGGACCTACTTTTGAAACAAGAGCAGAATATAAAATGCTGAACCTCCTGGGTGGCGATGCTGTAGGCATGAGTACGGTACAGGAAGTAATAGCTGCAGTGCATCTTGGCCTGCCGGTTTTTGCGATGAGTGTAATTACCGACATAGGAATTAGAAAAGAAGAAAATACAATTACACATGAAGAAGTTTTGAAGGCTGCAAAAGATGCAGAGCCAAAACTTACATTGATATTTAAAGAATTGATTGCCCGGTTATAATTGCCAATGATTATCATAAAACAAATAAAAAATAAACAGCTTCTGATCCGTCCCCTGGTTTTAGTATTTGGCATGCTGTTATTTGCGCAATTGGTGCAGGGGCAGGTACCTGGTGCGCTGAGGCGGCTTGGCAGCACTTCGCCTGGCAATAAGGGACAATCGCCGAAAGGTGACAGTCTTGGATTTGAACACCGGGACGACCTTAAAGATTCTATCACAATTTCGTTCCGCTATCTGGATTCATTAAAGAGCGGCACGCTGGATTCTTCAATAAATGACTTCGACAGATTTTACACCGTTCCTGCAAACTATGTTACCCTGGGCAACAATGGAACAGCAGCATTTCCTGTTTTATTTTCGCCAATATTAAAAGCCGGATGGGATGCAGGTTTTCATGCATTTGATCTATACATGTATTCTCTGGAAAATACCCGCTTCTTTAAAACCACGAAGCCGTTTACACAACTCACTTATTTATTGGCTTCGGGCAAGGAACAGGTAATAAGTTTACTACATACGCAAAATATAAGACCCAACTGGAACGCAGGTATTGAGTACCGGTTAATATCATCACCCGGGTTTTTTCAAACACAAAATACCAATAACAACAACTACAGGTTTTTCAGCAACTACCAGGGAAAGAGAAAAAGATATGCTGCTTATTTAGTTCTTTTAGGAAATAAAATAAGTTCTTCAGAAAACGGGGGCATACAGAATGACTCATTTCTTCTTGATCCCAGCAGGAAACGACGATTCGCCGTTCCGGTTAATCTTGGAGGAGATGCAACGAACACCCTCAATGTATTTTCTACAAAATTGAATACCGGCAATATTTACAGCAATTTTACCGCATTTTTCAGGCAGAGTTATGATTTTGGCATTAAAGATTCTATCATTATTAACGACACTACAAAGGAATATTTATTCTATCCGAAATTTCGCTTTCAGCATACATTAAATTACGCCTCATACAGCTATAAATTCCAGGACAATGTTTCAGGATACGAGAGTACTACAGGAGTGGCTAATGCAAAATTAGATTCAACAATATTTCAGAATTGGTACGATACTACTTTAATGGTAAATAATGGCTCCCTGAATTTCCTGTTGCAGGATAAATGGAAAATAATTACCAATGATTTTGCAATCCGGCAGTTTCCCGAAACCAAAAATCCCGGGCAGTTTATTGAGGCCGGGGTGCGCCTTGAAAATTTTTCGGGTAGCTTCCTTCAATCCAAACTTTTTCCTCAATTGATAATACTACCCGCTTACCAGGTACTAAGTTCCTACACCAGCAAAAATTTTTACAATGTTGTTTTACATGGAGAATACCGCAACAAAACAAGGAACAGAAAATGGGATGCTCTTCTCAAAGGTGAATTTTATGCCACAGGGCTCAATGCCGCCGATTACAGCGCTTATGCAACCCTTACCCGGTTTCTTAACCGAAAACTTGGAGATGTGCAGGTAACTTTTCAAAATGTAAACCGCTCTCCTTCTTATATTTTTAATGGAAATTCTTCTTTCAACCTGGGTAAGAACTTTACTACAAAAAAAGAAAACATCACGGTAATTACTGCCGTAGCAAATAATCCGCGGTTTACTTTGATGGCAAGAAATATTTCAATTACCAACTATACTTACTTCAAAAATTATTACCAGGCAGATCAGTTCAATGGCCTTGTAAATATTACCCAGTTTGTAGCCTCAACAAAAAACAAAGTTACCCGCCATTTTAATTTGTACAGTGACTTTATTGTTCAGCAAACTGCGGGCGATAATCCACTGAGAGTCCCCCTGTTTTTCACCCGCCAACGCCTTGCATTTGAAGGTAATTTCTTCAAAAACCTTAATTTAAGCACAGGCATTGATGTGGAGTATAATACGCCTTACAAAGCCAATAATTATTCCCCGGTTATGGGGCAATTTTTCCCCCAGGATAGCACAACTATCAGCAACCTTCCACAATTGGATGCATTTTTCAATTTCAGGATTAAATCATTTACGGGGCTTGTAAAAATTGAAAACATAAATACAGTAGATGTGTCGCATGGATTTGGATTCACTAACAATAGTTTTGCCGCCCCCAATTACCCTACCGCGGGTTTTATTTTCAGAATTGGTGTGGTATGGAATTTTGTAAATTAATTTGAAATAATGTTTTAGAAAATAATCAGCTAATAGTTTTAATCCAAAGTTCAGGTTTCCATTAACCATTTCTATCATAGGCCTGCGGCCTATGCCGGCATATAACGCCCTTTCAGGGCTGGGAATACAGCTAACTTGCAAGTTTACTATTAACCTATTAACCTATTAACCTATTAACCTATTAATCTATTAACCTATTAATCTATTGACCTATTAACTTATTAACCATTCACGACTCTCCATTCACCAATTCCACCTCCGCAACGGGGCTAAATAAAAAGAGTTTCCCGGTCGAAATTTCTTTGCATAAAAACCGTTTTCTTACTTTGTTACCTTTACTAAAAGTTTTGCCTCCCTTTACTTTGAAAAGGCTACCAGGCGGAAGCTCTTCCACAAAATAAATACCCGGCCTGTGAGGATCATATTTTTTCAAGACTCTTAATAAGCCGACTTCAGCGCAGGAACTTGCCGCAGGATTTGCCAGGCTTTGTATGAGCCAGGCTTCAATATCGGGAGGGAAAATTTTTTTTGTAATAAACCGTGCCAGTATTTTACCAAATTCACTTTTCCATTGCTCTCCATGCGGAAGTATCTGGTTACCATATTTTTCATAGGCGAGCAGGTGGCCAAGTTCATGCAACAATGTTATTATGAAGGAATATTTATTCAGGTTGCCATTTACACTTATGCGATGATTTTGATTAGAATGGCTGTTACGATAGTTGCCCAAAACCGTTCTTCGCTCACGGGTTACCGTTAGGTGCACCTTAAATTCGATAAGGTAAGCAGCCACATCTTCGAAGGAACCTTCCGGCAAATAGGAACTGAGTTGCTGAAGTGGAGATTCTTTTTTAGGCATTGGATTTTCTGCGGGCAATTTTCATTAACTGGGTAACTTCTATGGATGTGTACAGGAAGTATATGCCCATTGATGTAAACAATGAAGGCTTGTTAACCTTCCCCCCCGTTATAAAGATATAAACAATCACGGCTATCATTATTATTACCATTTTCAAAAGTAACGAGGAATATACCCCACGTATAAATGCATTAATATTACCTGACCTCAATCCTTTCATCTGTATAAAAAAACCCGAAAGGCTCAGGATACACAAGATGGCATTTGCAATTAATAAGAACCGGGTTTCAAACCCATTCAGCTGCAAAAAGGATTTAAAAATAAACACGATAACATTTATAAAAACAAATAATATAATTACAGGCACATATTTTTTTTGCATAATTTCTTCATTTCTTTTTTGCTGTTTCTTTAATAATTTTTAAAATAATCCCCGTTATTATCAGCAAAGGTAATAGCCACACAAGCAAAGGAATTGAAATATGAAGCCATTTATCTGCTTTTAGCCCGATAAAAACACATAAGCCAATACTAACTAAAAACTGCGTTGCCAGTCCTGCATAACGTAAAAGTTGTTTATTGCTGTCGTTATTATTTATCAAGTTATTTATTTTACCCTGGCAGATCAATCCCGGCTTTTTTCAATATTTTTCAGTTTGAGCGTTGTGGTGTCTAATGGGCTTACATTCCCTTTCAAAACCTTTTCAACATTATCAATGTATTCCTGTTTTTTTATAAGACTTTGCTCAATGGAATCTGCTTTCATTTTCAGCATTTCATATTCTTTGGCTTTTTGAGCATCCCCATAACCGGGTATGTACAATTTCAAAGGCGTAAAGATAATGAGCGCAACCGTTAAGCCCACCAGTACTACAAACAAAGTACTCAATGCAATATAAACGCTTAACCTTGTTAGCTTAAAAGTTACCACTTCATTGAAGGTGTCTTCATTTATAACCACAAGCCTGTAACGGTTTCGCAGCCGCTTCAAAGAGGTATTGCCACCCGGCAGGGACATATAATTTTTTTAGGTTGTTAAAAATAAGGTAGCATATTCACTAAATGGCATATTAGCTTAAAATAAACCGTTTTTTTAAAATATTTTTGCAAAATGGAAGTTTCATATAGAAACACACTATTTTCCATTATTGTACTTCTATAAAACTTGTAAAATTCATGAACCGGATTGTAAAGTCTTTGTCGGTTTTATTGCTAACCTTGTTTCTTCTGCCGGAAGCTTATGCGCAATTAGGCAAAATTACCATTGATCTTGAAAAAGATAAACCTCAGAAGTTTAAAACCAAAGTCCTGAAATCAGAGAAAACAGGAAATAAAAAATTTACGCTTCCCAGGAGGTTTGTTCAAAATACGGTCTCTCATTATAACTATTATTTTAATGCCAATGCTAAATTAAACGAGGTTATTGAAAGAGCACGCATTGCCAGTAAAGATGATTATGCAAAATTAATTCCTTTTTATGGCTACACGCTCAGCAATACCTCTGCTCAAAAGACTGAACTCGACTCAGTAATATATAAAGCTACTGCGGGTATTTTATTACATGACCTCAGAAGCGATTGGGTTGATAATTTATACCTGCTTATAGGCAAAGCTTATTACCTGCGTGGAGCGTTCGATTCCGCATCTATGACTTTTCAATTCATAAATTATAATCTTTTTCCCCGTAAGAAAAAAAATGATGATCAGCTCATAGTTGGAAGCAATGATAATACGGGCAATGGCGCTATGAGTATTTCAAGCAGGGAGCACCGGAATATTGTAGACAAAGCCTTTACACTTCCGCCCAGCAGAAATGATGCATTGATCTGGCAAATAAGAACTTTTATCGAAACAAATGAATACAGCGACGCTGCAGGTTTGATTAATACATTGCAAAATGATCCGGTTTTCCCTGAACGGCTTAAGCCTTCCCTTGAAGAAATGAGCGCCTATTGGTTTTTCAAACAACAGATGTATGATAGTGCCGCGGCGCACCTGGAGAATTCTTTGTCAACTGTTGAAGATATACAGGATAAGGCCAGGCGGGAATACCTGCTTGCACAGCTTTTTGAAATTACCAACCGGCAGCAGGATGCTTCTTCTTATTATGACAAAGCGATGAAGCACACCACTGATCCATTAATGGATATTTATGCCAATCTTAATAAGGCTAAGATGCTTAAAAGTCATGATCCTGCAGAGATTGACAAAAGTATTGCAGCGCTGCTGCGCATGTCAAAAAAAGACAGGTTTGAGGGCTACCGCGATATCATTTTTTTTTCGGCGGCAGAACTTGCACTAATAAAACCTGATACAGCAGCAGCCGTTTTTCTGTTTAAGAAAAGCACTTTTTATAACCAGGAAAATATATCATTCAAAAACAGGGCTTTTCTTAAGCTGGCAGAAATAAGCTATGTCCAAAAAAAATATAAAAACTCGTTTGCATATTATGATAGCCTGCAAACGAGTGATACTACACTTAAGAACCTTGCTGAAATACTCAAAAGACGAAATGCACTTGCAGAAATTGTTGAGAAAATAAATATCATTGAAAGAGAAGACAGCCTCCAGTCAATCGCTGCAATGTCGCCTGCAGACAGGGACGTTTTTTTGAAAAAGCTTTCAAAAAAATTAAGTAAAGAGAGAGGAATTAAAGGTGATAGTTCCGATTATACCAATGCCGCAGCGGCTTTTTATAATACAAAAAATGCATCACCCGACATCTTTAACAGCAACAATACGACCGGCGACTGGTATTTTTATAATAACACAATAAAATCAAAAGGCTTCACCGAGTTTAAGAGAATATGGGGTAAACGCCAGAATGTTGATAACTGGCGACGTTCTTCTTCGGGTGGTATTGCTTCGAATGGTGGTAGTGGGCCCGGTGGTGATCCAAGTGGCAGCCAGCCTAATGGTCTTAATGCAAATGTAGATATCGGCCAGGCCACCGATTCGTCTAATATCTCTTTAAAAAATCCTGAAGCTATCCCGGTTCAGTTGGATATTTCTGTTCGGGGTCTGGAGGCGAATGTGCCGCTCACAAAAGAAAAATTGAATGTGTCTAATACAAAAGTTGCTACATCCTTATTTCAACTTGGCAAAAACTACCAGACTCTTCTTGAAGATTATAGCGCTGCAGTTGAAACATATGAACGTTCATTGCAACGCTTTCCGGATAGTTTATATAAAGGAGAATTATACCTTAACCTTTCTTATTGCTACAGGAAACTGGGCAATTTACAAAAAGCAGACTATTATAAAAACCTGCTGTTACATCAATTCGAAAAAAGCAAATATGCGCAATTGGTAATTCATCCCGAATCAATGAATCCTTCTAAAAAAGATACAGCGGCCACGAGAAGGTATGAAGAAATTTATAACCTGTTTATTGAAGGTAATTTTGAAAAAGCCATAAAAGAAAAACAGCAGGCCGACAGCCTGTATGGCGCCAATTACTGGAGCCCGCAATTATTGTATATCGAATCTGTTTATTATATCCGTAAAAAAGAAGACAGCGTTGCGACACAGGTCCTGGAACAAATAATAACCCAATATCCCACCTCGCCATTAAAAGAGAAAGCGGTAACAATGATTGATGTTTTAAAAAGAAGGAGTTCCATTGAAAACTATTTATCCAAACTTACTATCGAAAGAGCCAAAGAAGATTCGCAGATAATAGTTTATGATGATGCAACGATCAATAAGGGAGTTCACCCGGTAGTTACCAATAACAATCAAAATCAAAAGCCAAGAGAAGTAGTTATTGTTCCGGGAAAAGCTGTTATGGATTCTGCTAAAAGATTGCCACCTCCTGTAAGTAACGGAACATTCACTTTCGATCCCTTAACACCACAGTACGTAATTATGGTGCTTAATAAAGTCGATCCGGTTTACAGCAGTGAGGCAAGGAATGCTTTTGTAAGGTATAATCGTGAAAAGTTTTCTGCACTGGGCATTGAGATCACAAAAGACACGCTTGATAAAGACCGTACCTTATTGGTTTTTACTCAATTTGAAAATGCTGATGCCGCGATAAATTACAGGGATAGAGTAAAAAAAGATGCTGCCTCGGAAATATCCTGGCTTCCTGTAGATAAGTATTCTTTCTACATTATATCAAGTACAAATCTTGCGCTGTTAAAACAAAATAAAAATCTGCCGAATTACATTGAACTTTTGAATAAAAAATATCCGGGCAAATTTTAATTTTAGATTACTGATATTTCTCCGAAATAAAAAAGCAAAATGAAAAGTCAAAATTCGCGAAATAAAAAAAATAGTACAGGTAAAAATATGCGTACAAAGTCTTCCATAAAAATTCTGTGGATACTTGTACTTGGAGGCATCGCTGCTGGAATTTTTGTATTTGCTTCAGCTTACTTTGGCTTATTTGGGAAATTACCTTCTCTGCAGGAACTTGAAAATCCGCAGGCCAATCTTGCTTCGGAAATCTATGCAAATGATGGTAGTTTAATGGGTAAAATTTATACGGAAAACCGGAGCCCCGCAGATTTTAATGGTATTTCAAAGCATGTTATTGATGCACTGATCTCGACAGAAGATATAAGGTTTTATGAACATTCCGGTATTGATGCAATTGCTATAGGCCGCGCTATTAAAGGATTTGGACATGAAGGTGGCGGTAGTACCCTTACACAGCAATTGGCTAAAAACATCCTGGGCCAGGGATCAGGCTGGTTTGGCAAAAGAGTTATTGATAAACTTAAAGAATGGATCGTTGCGCTTAAGCTGGAAAAAAATTTTACCAAACAGGAAATTCTTTCCTTATACCTGAACCGTGTTTCATGGGGAAATATATTTGGGATCAGGAACGCCTCCAGGGTTTATTTTCAAAAAGAACCATCAGAGCTCACTACCGATGAAGCAGCACTGTTGGTTGGTATGCTTAGCGGCCCCGGACAGTACGATCCCGTAAGACATCCTGGGGCTGCTCTCGACAGGAGAAACCTGGTATTGGAGCGTATGGTAACCAACGATGTTCTCAAAGAATCTGAAGCATCTCTTCTAAAGAAAAAACCCCTCGGAATAAAATATAAAAAGCTGGATGAAAATCTTGGGATCGCCCCTTATTTCCGTTCTGTATTAACTAAAAAATTAATTGAATGGTGCAAGAACCATAAAGATCCGACAGGAAAAAATTATGATGTATACAGGGATGGTTTAAAAATTTACACCACCATAGATCCTAAAATGCAATTGTATGCTGAGGAAGCAGTAGTAAAGCATATGTCTATCATGCAAAAAAAATTCAATAGCCAGTTATTAAAAAATGTATGGAAAGGCCAGGAAGATATATTGAACAGGTCTATGAAAGAAAGTGAGCGGTGGAAATCTATGAAAGAGGATAAAGTAAAAGATGAGGAAATCAAAAAATCATTTTATGTGCCCGTAAAGATGAAAGTGTTTGCATGGAACTCAAAGCGTGAAACCGATACGGTGATGACGCCACTCGATTCCATAAAATATTTTAAGCAAATGATGCAGACCGCATTTGCAGCGATGGATCCCGTAACAGGCGAAGTGAAAGCATGGGTAGGTGGTATTGATTTTAAGTGGTTTAAATTTGATCATGTAACCACCAACAGGCAGGTAGGTTCAACATTTAAGCCTTTACTCTATACACTCGCCCTTACTGATGCAGGACTAACCCCGGAAAGTTATATCGGCGGCAAAGCAATTACTCTGTCCAACAAAACGATTTCCGGCGGAGGCGGAACGATGGCTTACTGCCTGGCAAAATCACTAAACGCAGCAGCATGGGATCTAATGAGCAGGATTGGTCCCAAAAAAACTGCCGAGTTTGCCCATCTTTGCGGCATTAAAAGTGATATCCCAATAGTTCCTTCCATTGCCCTTGGATCAGCAGATATTCAACTTTTTGAAATGCTGAGAGCATATACCATGTTTCCAAACCGAGGCTTTAATACAGAACCCATATTTATATCCCGTATTGAAGATAAAAATGGCAATGTGATCCAGGCTTTTTCATCAGAATCAAAGCAGGTGATAAGTGAAGTGGATGCTTATACCATGTATAAAATGATGCAGGGTGTTGTTGATTTTGGAACGGGCCATGCCATGCGGGGCACTTATGGAATTCAAAGCGATATGGGGGGCAAAACCGGAACAACAACTGATAATACGGATGGCTGGTTTATGGGATATACGCCGCAGATTCTCGCCGGCGCATGGGTAGGATGCGATGATCCCTTTTTGCATATAAGAAATGGCTGGACAAACGGTGGTAATGATATGGCTATGCCCGAGTGGGCATTTTTTATGCAAAAAGTATATGCCAACAGAAAACTGGGTATTGATCCTAAGGCACAATTTCAAAAACCTGCCGAGCTTAATAATGACCCTATTTATGCTGATCAGAATTTTTCGGCAATTGTACAAAAAGGCGAAGGCAATGATTTTACCGAAGACCAGGGTAATGGAGATGCAGGAGATTATGGCGGCGCACAAACCAATGTGCCCGTCGAATCGGAATTTAATAAAGACCAGTTAAAGGATAATTCATCTCAAGCGGATAAAAAAGTTATCGAGCCTGTTAATATTACAGATCCCTCCAAAAAAGATACTTCCAAAACTTTTAAAGGCCCTGACGGAAAAATCATTGATAAAAAGACGGGCAAGCCTGCTCCTGTTGTAAACAAAGAGGGAGATGATAAACTGAAAAAACCGGCGGCGAAGCCTGTAAAGCCCGGTAACGATTATTAAGATGTAATTTTCTCATTAGTATAATACCCGTTATATAATAATCCTTAAGCCCGCACAATTTTCATTTTTACAAATGAGTGATTTTATTATTTAATTTTTTTTTGTAAATTGGCACCCGGTCAAAATCCTCCAACGAGTTCCAACGAGTTCCAATTGGATTTATGATCAGTAAAATAAATTCTATAAGTGTATTTAAAAAACAAAATCACATGAGTGGTACAAAATGGCTACAAAAGCAGGAACATTTTGATTGGATGCAAAAATGTCTTACCTGTTGGAAGATGTCTGAAGAATTCATCGCATGGAGTATTGAAAATGGAAAATATATAAATTCAATAAATGCCTGCAGGGATGTCGCCGAAATGTGCAGCCAATGCATAAAGTTTGAAGCACAACGTTCACCTTTTTTTCAACAATTGTGTAATGTGTGTGCAGAAATTTGTGAAAGGTGTGCCCTTGAGATAGAAAAATTTGAAAGTGAAACCGAGATTTTTCCATTAACCCTGGAATCCTGTAAAGTATTTGCGAAAGCATGCAGGGAGGTTGCAAGAAATCCAAATAGTAACCCCGATAACCAGAAAGTAACTACAAACAAAACCAAGGGCAAAAAAATCAGACAAGTTTCATAAAAAACACTCTTATGTAAGAGCGTTCTTTACGTGGTGGCATTTCATAGATCAATAAGATGCCCATGCTCCTGCAAAGGTAGAGTTTAAATTATTTGTCCTATATTTTACATTAAAACTTTAGTAGCTGTAAAAGACAATTTAATATTATTTTATAAGCTCGTGCGGAAGCTGGTTGAACTCTTTTTTAAAAGCAATGGTAAAATTGCTCATGTTTGAATAACCAAGCCGGCGGCCAATTTGTTTTACCGAATATTGGTGAGTGAGTAAAAGTATACGGGCTCTTTGCATACGTACGCTTTGAAAGTATTCAAATAGAGTTGTACCGTACATTTTTTTGAATTTCGTTTTTAATGAAGTGCTGCTCATGAGGGCGATTTTTGTTAAAGAGGTAAACGTTGGCGTGGGTAAGTCAATCTCCAAATGTTTCCTAACAGTCATAAGCCTGTTGATCTCATCTTTTGAAACTTTCACCTTTTCCGATTCAATAAAATCACGCAGGCTGGAAGATACATCTGAGAAGAACATGGCAAGTAATAAGTTTACTTTTTTTTGAATGTGATCAGCATCCGAAAGAGCCTTATTTGCTTCCCTGATAATTTCAAGAAACAGGTTTCTAAACAAATAATCACCACAATCAATCTGGGTCTTCCTGGTTTTAGTAGCCATATACCTTTTTAGCAATTCATAGGAACACTTTTTATGTAACTGGCTGAAAAACCAATTGGCAGGCATTACTATCTCCAGTGTTTTTACCTGTGAATTTTTGGATGCAAAAAAAGTAAATTCCTCCAACGAGCTCAGCAGCAATACTGACTGGCTTTTTGAACCCATTCCCGTATTATACTTTCTGTCAACCATCGTTATTGTATTACAGGAGTGTGAAATTTCATCAATTCTCAAAATGAAAAATTCATGGCCTAATGGCATTTTATGCAAATGGAAATCTTCATGTGGATTATACCGGGAGCATAAACAATGAATTTTATTCTCCAATGAGAAGGGCTTAAAAAAACCAGAGGCCATGCCGCCTTTTATCAGCAAAGCATTATCATATAGTTTTATTTTTTGCAGGCTCGCCACGCGTGAAGTAAAGCTGGAAGGTTGATTATGTTTGAGTGTAAGAGTATACATTATGTATGGAGAATAGATTTTTTTTTATAAATTTCATAATGAAAACAAAAAGACAAAATTAAAAAATTATGGAACATGTTAAAAATTTACATTTAAATTTAATGCGTCCTTAACGGATTCACAGGGGTTTAAGTTTACCGGGTTCTGTTTAAAATAAAAAGCCCTGAAAAGAAAAAAGCAAGAGCCCCAAAACCCAGGCAAGGCAGAAACAGCGGATTAAAGAATTGGCCATTTGCCAGGAAGGCAAAAAACAGAGGAACCATGCCAATCCCGGCTATGAGCAAGCAAAAACCAAACAAGTGTTTAAATCCCATATTGTCTTCTTTAATTGCACAGTAAGGAATTGTTCTTTGCTTTAACAAGGCAGGATTAAAAAAAATGACATAAGAACCACGTAATAAAGTTAAATAATTGTAGAATAAATTCAAAGGTAAACGTACGCCGGTAATACTCGTATTTTTACCAAAATAATAGTAGTATATTTACTAAAAAATAATGATCGTAATTTTACGCCTTTCTTAGAAATTTATAAAATCCGGCTAATTTTTATTGACACATTTGCGCGTTACTGATAAATAGTTTTCGTTCGTTTTCCAGGATATTGGTGGGTTAGGGTGGATTCTCATTCCACCCTTTTTTTTG
>JBDTZL010000286.1:0-23491 GCA_040005125.1 Ginsengibacter sp. | reverse complement strand
ATTCTTTCACTTTGTATCCACTCATTGGAATAATTTCCATGCCCCGCCATAAACGGTCTGTTACTTCAAATACTTCATAAATAGTTTGCTGTGCCTTTATATTTCCCTCTTCCTTCACAATTCTTGCATATTGATTTTCCACTCTTGCTTCGCCGGCTTCCAATTGCCTAACGGTCATTAAAATGCCTTCCAATAAATCAACCGGCTCAAAACCTGTTACCACAATGGGAACTTTATATTTTTCCACCAATGGATAATATTCATAAATACCCATAATTGCACATACGTGCCCTGCACCCAGGAAACCATTTACATTGCTAAGCTCATCATTCATGATTTCTTCAATTGCCGGTGGCACCAACACATGTGAGGCAAGTATGGAATAATTTTTCACACCTTCTCTTCGTGCATGAATCACAGATAGCGCGTTGGCAGGCGCTGTCGTTTCAAAACCAACGGCAAAAAAAACAACTTCTCTTCCAGGATTTTCTTTCGCAATTTTTACAGCTTCAAGAGGAGAATACAGGATGCGCACATCAGCCCCTTTTGCTTTTGCTTCGAGTAAGCTTATTTCGGAACCGGGAACACGAATCATGTCGCCATATGAACACAGGATCACATCATATTCCATTGCAAGATGAACTGCTTTATCAATTAAACTTACCGGTGTTACACATACAGGGCATCCCGGCCCATGTATCATTTGTATGTTCTGTGGTAACATATTGAGTAAGCCGTTTTTCACCAGGGAATGCGTTTGTCCGCCACATACTTCCATAATGTTCCAGTTTTTGGTAACTGTTTGCTTTATTTCTTTAAGCAAAGCCTCCACCAACTCAGGTGAACGAAATTCAGACAGGTATTTCATTTCTCATTTTAATTAAAAATAAATTATTGATCGGACAGGTCCATCAGCTCGCCGACCTCTTTCAGATACTGGTAAACCCTATGCGCTTCATCTTCATTTACCCTGCTGATCGCAACACCCACATGCACCAGCACATAATCATTTATTTCCGCTTCGGGCACCATTTCCAGACTCACCTCTTTAATAATACCGCCAAAAGATACTTTCGCCATTCTTACTATACCATCATCCATCGTTTCGATAGACTCAATTTTTCCGGGAATTGCAAGGCACATGTTGTTAAGTTTTATGTTTTATTTAAACCTCACCCCAATCCCCTCTCCGGAGGATAAAGGCTTAGAACCAGCGCCCACAAGAGGTTTCATCAAAAGAATTAATCTAAAGACAATAGTCATAATTTATACAAGATTAAAAAAATCACTGTTCAAAAAGTATTGTTAACATTTACCTCTTTCTTCTCAATAACCTTTTCGAGTAACCAGTTACACCATTCATCCATACCATCACCTTTCAAACTTGATAAGACAAAATTTTCAATTTTTTCATTTACCTCATAAGCATCTTTAATTACCGCGTCGACCGAAAAAGGAACATATGGCAACAAATCTGATTTGGTAACCAGCATGATATCTGTTGTCAGAAACATGCTCGGATATTTTTTTGGCTTATCATCTCCTTCTGTACATGAAACCAATGTTACCCGGATATCCTCGCCTAAATCATAAGAAGCGGGGCAAACAAGATTGCCAACATTTTCTATAAAAAGAATATCGATGCCTTCAAAATTCATGCTGGGCATTGCCTGCTGAATCATTTGTGCTTCCAGGTGACAGGTTCCATGCGTAACGATCTGTAATGCCTGCACACCCTGCTGTCGTATTCGTATAGCATCCCGCTCTGTCTCAAGGTCACCTTCGAGTACTGCGATATTCACCCGGCTTTTCAATCGTTTTATGGTTTCTTCGAGCAATGATGTTTTGCCACTGCCTGGTGATGAAACCAAATTAAGCAGCAAAATATTTCTTTCCCTCATTTCATTCCGTATCATCTCAGCTATGTAGTCGTTTGCCTTTAAAAGGCTTAATGATACGTCATGAACTCTCAGAGTTCCTACGGCTTTATTGGTTAACTTCTGCATAAGATGGTTCTTCCAAAATAATTTTATAAATTGTTAACTCGTTTCCTTCAATAATTGTCGAAGAAGGCGTACCACATTCGGGACATACAAACCTATAATTTTCTACTTTGAAATTCCTGTTACAATGTGAGCATGCAGCTGACACTTCAACAAGATCTGTAAATAAAATGCATTTACGAATTGGGCTGTCTTTAATGATATATGTAAATACATGTGTTAAAATCTTCGGATCTACACAAGACAATACGCCTATCTTCAGGTGAACTTCACGAAGATGTTTAAACTGCTCTTTCTCCAACTCAGCTTCAAGAGTGTCTACAATGCTTTGACAAATAGATACTTCGTGCATGCTTATTTCTTATCTGTTAATGCCCATCAAAACATAGCCTGTTTTAAAGCCCAATCCACACAAAAATTCAACTCCCTTGTAATAATCAAAAATTCTAAAAATTGGAGTTACTGATGCCATAAGGTTTTTATAATGCAATTTTAACTACGCCGCCTTCCTCCAGTAAAGGAAATGGATCGAGATGGATATCCGCATCATCCGTACATCTTCCCACGTACTTCACATCATAACTATGACCAAGCTGGCAGCTGAGAATTTTTCCTTCCAAAGTCCCATTACTAAACGATCTTTCACAAGCCGGGCAAAAATTCCGATATGCATATAATTGGTTATTCACACGACAAACAATCAGTGGGATGCCCGCACTCTCCAGGGCCTTCATACCCCCATTTGGCAATACATCAAGACCTTTTACCGGTTTCCAGCCTGTTTCTGTTTGCTCCGTAAATCTTCCGGGTTTCGGGGATTCGGTTATACCTTCAACTTCCAATCCTAAAAGATCGGGACAACATTCCTCAATTGCCTGTTTAATGCCGAGCTCTAATGTACTGGATGATGATGCGCAGCCGTTGCAACTTCCTGATAATTTTAATTTCGCAACACCATCCTCAAGGCTCACAATTTCTACGCTTCCGCCATGGCTGTCCATATAAGGTTTCACTTTTTCAAGTGCCAGGTATAAGCGGGTTTTCAGATCCAGCGGATGCAGATCATGAATTAATAAAAGGCCGCTTACAAAGCTATCTTCTATGAGGCTATTATATATGTCTTTGGCCGCCGAGTTATTACCACTTGAAATAATGCTTAATATTTTTTCAAGCCCATGGCCATAAAAACTCAGGATTTCCTGTATACATTCCTGCATCATATTCCTTGCGTTCAAATCGGGCAATGAATCAATCCCGTCTATCAATTCCTGTATGTGCCGGCTTTGCTGGTTTAATTCTGATATTTTATCTTTAACAGGTTGCTGATTGGCGTTTTGGCCATTTTGGCCATTTACATTTTTTATAACCTCCTGTACCCCGATGAAATTGTCCTGTGAGAATATATTCATAATGCTGTCATTTTTTTTCTGAATAAATTTCTTTAATGATATCTTCTACCATCTCCACTGCTTTGTCGATCGCAGCATTTACGGGCTCACTAAGGCCGATCTCAAAATCATCAACGGTTGCCGGCTCACAGGCGACAATGAGCACTTTTGCAGGCCATGAGCCAATTGATTTTACAAACCTGAGAACCGTCGCCGGATCTGCACCATGCGGATCAATCGGGCCGCCTTGCTCCAAATCAGGATTAATATCACTTTCACTGGGTTCTATAAGATATAACGTGCCTGGCGGTTCTCCCCTTGCAGAAGCATCCAGGAGGATTAATCCATCATAACCTTTCATGAGATCATAAGCAAGTTTAAGGCCACCGGTTCCAAAATCTTTTACTTCCACACCTTCCGGAAATTTTTTATCCAAAATCTTTTTTATAACAGCACCACCAAAACCATCATCCTTCATAAACATATTTCCCACTCCGGCGATCATCACTCTTTTCCTTGTTGCAGGTGATGTTTTTATTCGCTGCATTTCGATTGTTAGTGAACCGTTATTTTCCATTATATAAAATTATTAATATGAGCCTTAAATATGTTCAACTTCACCGGGATTAAAATAAAAATAGATACCCAAGTCCCGCAACAGGTCCTGGCCCGGATCATCATCCATAGTAACAGCAATGTGGACATTATCTTCATAATCTGTATGGATTATTTCAATGGTAGCAATCCTGCCATTCAACAGGATGTCAGACGCATCTGATCTTCGCTGGCCAAGTTTCAACCTCACCTTATCACCTTTACTGTATAAAACACCATCAATCATTTTCACCACTTCTCCTGGTGTATCACCCATGGCACCCGGCGCTCTCATAATTCAGACTTTTTTTGCATGTTAATTTGATCCTGGGTACTATTTTTCAATCCGCTATGAAAGTTAATCATTTCTTTCGGTGTAACCTGGCTCACCCTGGTAAGCATGGCTTGCAGCTTTTCATCACCCCGGGCAATTTGCTGTTTTTCTTCATCTGATAAAACCGCCACATGCAGCAAAAGAGCTTCTTCTATCTCTGTACTATCAAAAAGATCACCCAAACTTTGCGGGTTGATGCGGGGATAATCATATAAAATAATAGGAGATGAAAGCAAGGTTGTATTGCTTTCATCGATGAGTATTGGCCAGGTGTTTATATTCTCACAACCCGATATCGTCTCTTCCCATTTTTCACCGGGGTTTTGATGCGAAATGAACACCGCATTCCTTGTTTGTAATACAGTATGTGTTGACAGAAAAGATTGAGAAAGCACTTCATCTCTTGTAACCTGTTCAGCATTTTCAACAGGAGTTGTGTTTATAACGGTAACGGTTAAACGAAAAGTGTTTTGCATATTCCCTGCAGGAGCAGCCTCTATAATCACAGAACCTTTGATTCCTGATATACTGTTAATTTGTTTTGCTGCTTTACCACTTTTGTCATAAAAATATTTACTGTCATACATTTCATCAAACTCAACGGGAATAACTTTTTTGTTTTTTATTAGTTGTGAGATTTGCAGGTCACCGGTATTTATCTTTCTCTCTGCCGTTTGCCATCCTGCCTGGTAAAATTTATCACTAATATTTAAATTATAAACAGGAATAAAATTGTCCTCAACGGCTTCATGGGCAGGAACCTTTTCAAACAGCTCGGTCTTTTTTAAATGCAGAAATCGCATACTTATGTTTATAGTCAAATCATCACTTCCTGTAACGATACATTGTGTTTGCATTTTTGAATGGGCATGCGCATTGTAAATATTATACCGCTGAGGGAAAACAACTCCAAAAGGTATGGGTTTTTGATTTTTTATAGCCGACCGATGATATGGATAGAGGGCATACCCTTCATACAAAAGTGTACGGGTAATATTTTCTAAGATTGATTCCGCATTTAATGTGCCGGCATTTTCATAATTCATACGTTGTGTTTTTCATTGAGCTGAATGTCTTTCAAGGCTTCGTCAAGGACAGATTCCAAACAGGTTTCCAATGTTGGAAATGCGCTTTGCGCTTTATACCTAACGAGCCTGTCATAGATATCTTTCCGCAACCGGATCCACCTGCTGCCGGGAAAATGACTATCCATCATTTCCTGCCATAAATTTGCAGGCATTTTGCAAAAAGCTTCCTTTTCCCATGGAACCAGGGTGACCTGCAAATTGCCATCAGTATCTTTATAAAATAATGTGCCGCTAAACAGGAAAGCCAGGGGAACCGTACCCTCAGAAACAGCATAAAAATATTTCCCCGCCGCAAGTGCCTGGTCTTCGCTACAGGGAATAGCCACTTCCACCACTGTTTTGCCCGTAAACCTCGGCACAGGTATGTTAATGATCGTCCAGAAAAAACTTCTGAGCGTTTCATCCCAGCGAAAGGGCTCACCAAAAAGTTCATGCAGCCTGTCTTTTGATGCCTCGTTGTAGGTGCGTTTTACGGCTTCGATCATCACCTGGCATTTCAATGCGGCTGCATATACCTCTTCATTTTCTGTATCATTTGTTATCTGTAAACCGAAAATAAGTGTCGGCATCACCGAAAATTCCTTTACACCACACGAAATAATCTCAAATTTCAAATTGGGCATTTTGCAGATTTTTCTTTTAACTCACAAAAAAATTGTGTGATGATATCATTTACTTCCTTACCTCCGAAAATACCTTTCCATGCAATCCTTATCATGCCAATAAGCTTGTAGCAACTATCAATGGGAACAATATAGTATTGACCTTCATCGCCGAGACGGTTCACCAGAAGAGCTTCCAGGTCCGGAGTTAAGTCATTCAGCGGGTGATTTAATTGTACCAACTGGTTCCACGGCTCCATTTTTAGTTTGGATTCGGTAGCCCCTGTGGGTGCAGGATAATAAGCAACAGTGCCGCTACGGCCTGTGCTCACAACAAAGAAGGCCATGTTAACGGGTATAAGAAAGTCCGACCACAATTGATCGGACATTATAAAATCTTCCAGGTGAAGAAACCGATGAGGCAATGGTTTATAGGCTCCGTTTTCTGCCATTGTTATCATGCACATTTCGCAGGTGCACATAAACTTCATAGCTGAGAGATCAACAAGATGCCTGTGATCGGGAGATAGAACCCGGCCGCAAAAATTACATTTCTCCACTTCCTCCTGCGGTAACGGGACGGCAATCTTTCGCAGTTTGGATATTAATGATGAGGATACCATAGACAAGGTTTTGATTTCTGTAGAGGCGCCATGCATGGCGTCTCTAACACCGCAATTTATCAACACCATAGAGACGCCATGCATGGCGTCTGGTTGTTTGTGGTAGAGACGCCATGCATGGCGTCTCTACACACGAAAACCCTGCCTGTTATATGTTCATTATTTTCCACTATTAAATGATGCCAATGCCGTGGGTGTATGAGTCGATTTAACCAGCTTTCCTCCTCCCAAATACATATGTACCCCGCAAGGCAGGCAAGGATCAAAGCTGCGAACTGCACGCATTATATCAATACCCTTGAAATTCTCAGGGCCATTTTCTTCGAAGATTGGCGTATTCTGAACCGAATCTTCATAAGGGCCGGGGGTTCCGAAACTATCGCGGGGACTTGCATTCCATGGTGTTGGCGGGAACATTTGGTAATTAGCTACTTTTCCTCCCTCTATTACCATATGGTGGGATAATACGCCACGTGCTGCTTCATGGAAACCACAACTGATTGCTTCATCCGGTACCTTAAATGGTGACCATGTTTTTGTGCGGCCTGCGTGAACTTCGTCAAGTGCTTTTTCCAAACAGTATAACCCAACCAGGGCTGAATATGTTTGATGATAGGCTCTCGCACGATCTCTTTCCAAAGCATTGCTCCATTTTGGTATTTTCCAAACCTGCTTCATTTCCGGCAAACCCACTGTTTTAGGGAGATTGAATTCAAGTGAGTCCCCGGTAGCCTTAATATACCCGATATCTACCAGCCCGGCTTTCGCAGTAACCCATTGCCTCGCAAATGGGCCGCCGCCGGTATCGCAGCAAACATGTTTACCGGTACGTTTGTCAAACCAGCGTGGAGAGGTTACCCAGGTATACTTTCCTGCAAAATCTCTTTTTTGAGGTTTGGGCTTGGTTGTCTTGTTCCAGGGATGGTTTCTGTCTACCGGGTTTCCCAATGGGTCTTTGGCCACAAACATTCTTTCATTTGCCCAATCATCATAATAAGAGCTTCCCAGGAGTATCCTGATGCCCAGGTTGATCTCTACCAGATCTGTTGTGACCAGTTCTCCATTGATAACCACACCAGGTGTAATAAATCTCTTACGGCCCCAGTTTGTCATATTCTTATAATCATAATCACAATACTCAGGGTCATCAAAAGATCCCCAGCACACAAGGTTAGTATCCCGGTACCCTACTCTTTCATACCCGGGCAGAGCTTCATAGAAGAAATCGTACAGGTCATCATGCAACGGCACAATTTTTTTGCAGTATTCGATGTATTTCATTAACCGTACGTAATAATCTGTAAGGGTCTGGTGCGTAATTGTTGTGCTCACACCGCCCGGAACTAACGTAGACGGATGTGTATGCCGGCCTTCCATGAGGCAAAACATTTCCCGGGTATAGCGGGACACCTGGAGAGATTCCATATAGCTTTTACCGGTGAAAGGATTGAGTGAATCCATAATATCGGCAATGGTACTGAAACCATGAAGTTTGGCATTCGGCGCTTCCGTATGTTTTGCTTTCTCGTAAACACTTGGATTGGTTTCCTTAACCATCTGCCCGCAGAAATCAACGTTGCACATATTGTCGTTGAAAATTGCATGATCAAACATGTAGTCTGCAGATTCGCCGAGATTAAGTACATAATCTCCAAGATGCGGTGGCTTTACTCCATAAGCCATATTTTGGTTAAGAACAGAACAGGTCATGTGATTATCGCCACAGATACCACATATCCGGCTTGTAATAAAATGAGAATCGCGTGGGTCAATACCTCTCATGAAAATGTCAAATCCCCGAAAGACCATTGAAGTGCTGTAACACTCCTGTACCTTCCGGTTGGTGAAATCAATTTTGCAATGGATACCCAAACTACCTACGATACGTGTGATCGGATCCCAAGACATCTCCTTTATAATAATATTCGGTTTATTTTCTGTAACGAGCGGTTTATTTAGTACTTCAGGCATAACAAATAATTTATTTTATGAGTAATACAATTTAATAGATGATATTTCATTTTTGCCAGTTCGGCTCATAGCCACTGGTAATTTTCTTACCCCGTTTTCTCCAATCCGGCTCAGAGTCCTTTTTGCGTGTGGTTATGCCACGGAATACTCTTAATATGGGGCCCGTTACAAATTTGGATGCGTTGGAAGAAAATCTCGCGCCAAAAGCCTCATCCATGAAGGGCATAAATTTATCAGGGAAACCTGGCATCGTACAAGCCATACAAATACCACCGATATTGGGGCATCCTCCTATACCATTTTGCCAACCCCTCCTGGGAACATTACAATAAACAACGGGGCCGTTACAACCTATTTGTACAAGACATTTAGTGGAACCATATTCCTTTGCAAAATCGCCTTGTTCGTAGAATCCAGCCCTGTCACAACTTTCATGGGCTGTACGATCAAACAACCATTTAGGACGCAATGCATCATCCAATGGAATCATCGGCGCTTTACCGGCGAGCTGGAAAACAAGATATAGGAGTGTTTCTGTTGTATTATCAGGCTGTGCAGGACATCCGGGAATACAAACAATAGGTAGCCCGGCCTTCGATTTCCAATTCCAACCGAGATAATCAGGAAGCCCCATCGCCCCGGTAGGATTGTTTTTCATTGCAGGTATTCCCCCGTAAGTGGCGCATGTACCAATCGCCACCACTGCCGCCGCTTTCGGAGCCAGCCTGTCGATCCATTCATTCGTCGTAATGGGATCGCCAAACGGACCTGTAGTTCCCATTCCTGCCCAATGGCCACCAGTGTCTTTAATTGCTTCTTCATTAGGTACCGAACCTTCCAGTATCAACACAAATGGATCCAGTTTCCCTTGTTCCGCCTGGTACCACCATTGCATCAGTTCATCTCCGTTTTCATAGGAGATCACCGGGCTGTGAATGTGAACGTTCGGCATGCCGGGCAAGGCACCCAAAGCAATATCTTCCAAACTTGGATTAACCGCACCAGTCATTGCAACTGAATCACCATCGCAACTCAACCCGGTCGTTAACCAAATAATATGAATATCGGTTACTGAATTTTTTGCCATAGCTGTATATTTAAATTTTAAAAATAAAAGCCTTGTAAAAGAACCTTTCTTTTGAATCAAGCAATGAATTCATTGTATCCTACATCAATAATCTTTGAGGAAATTTCCAGGGAGACTGGGAGATTTCCCACCTGCACTTTCTAACTTTATGTGATAACAACCTAATTCATGGTGATCGTTAATAAAGAAAAAAAACTTACTTATATTCTTTAAAACTACTATCAATTTCTTACATTAGAAAAATTTTTCTTATTTATTTTTGCACATATCTATTAAAATATTACAATGAAATGACCTTGGTATCAGTGAAATATATTCGACTATCATATAATGGAAAAAACAAAAAAAGTAACATGGCTAATTCAGTTCTATATATCCAGGCGGTGAGTTAAATAATATTCAACTATATATTTAGAAGTTTAGACAACCGAAAAGTTTCATAAGATAAAGTTGAGGATTCGTCATCAGTAATATTCTTTTTGCATAGATCAAAAATGGAAGAAAAAAAATCAGCAGCATTGATATCACCCCGGAGATGCCTGGAATATTTTGTATAGGCAGTGTCATACATAGACGCGAGTATACTTTTTACCTTCTTTCTTTCTTCCGAATGATAACCAAACTCTTCTCCCCTGCTTAAAGAATCCTTTCTCCGAAAATAATTATACAAGGGAATGTCAACGTGAGATACACGGAATGCCATTAAGACAATATTAGTAAGAAATACATCATAATTAATTTTAAATCCTCCATAATACCCGCCTATTTTTTTTAATGCCTGGATCTTAAATAGACCCTGGTGCCCGGCACGGTTATTAAATTGGGGTGTTACGGATGGTTGAAAGTAAAATCTGGAATTTTTGCTATAATCATTTTCCCAACGCATGGCTATCACAGAATCATAATCATCCCGTTCCGTTTGCGATGATATAACAAAATCAGCGGCATCATCTATTGCACGCTGCAGAAGAACGGATACCCGTTCCGGCTCACTCCAGTCATCTGCATCCTGAATTAATAAAAAGGGAGCGTTCGTCGCTTCCAATAATACCTGGATCGCAAAATAGGGGCCTTTGTTCTCAGTCATTTCAAAACGCACTAATCTTGAATCATCAATATCATCAATTTCAGGCCATGGCGGCGTTATAAAATCAGCATCATTTATTACTACAACTGTAAGGTTTTTATGTGTTTGCGATAATAAGCTTTTAACAGCCCTGCGAACATATTGCCGGCAATTAAAATAAGGTATACAAGCTATAACGTGAGTATTAGTCATTTTACATAAACAGGGATTGTTTCAATAATTTTGATTCAGAAGAAATAGCTTGCAAATCATCTCCAGGGATATAATTTTCACAGGTTGACCGTATACTTTTTATTAAATTATCGCCTGTCATCTCACCCCCGAGATATGACCTGTAAAGCTTGTATGTGCTGTTATAAATTCCTTCCAGTTTTAAAAGAATTTGTTTTCTTTGAATTGACCTGTATCCTGTTTCCGCGGATTGTGTCAACGACGTTGGCCTTATTAACCGATAATAAAGAGGTTCAGGTACGTGAGCGATCTTTCCTACCATCAAAATAAAATTAATTAAAAGAGTGTCATAACTAGTCCTGAAACCTCCGTAATACCCACCCACCTTTCGCAAAACCTCCGTACGAAAAAGGCCGTGATGAGCTGACCTGTAAAGAAATTGCCGCGTCAATTTTGTATTCACTTTATATTTATCAGCAGGATTATTAACAAGCAGCGCACCATTTAATTTTTCTATCCATCTTATATCCGGCGGCCCATCTGAATTATATAAATCCTCACGAATAAGAGATTGGGCAGAAATAGCAAAGTCAGCCTTATCACCATCAAGAGCTGTCAAAAGCTTTTGAATTCGCTCCGGGTGGCTCCAGTCATCTGCATCCTGGATAAGAAGATAAGGAGCCGTTGTTGCCGATAGCACAAGCTGGGTTGCAAAATATGGCCCCTTGTTTTGTCGTATATCAAAGCGGACCAGCCTGGTATCAAATATATCTGATAACACAGGCCAGGGTGGGGTTTCAAAATCACCGTCATTAACTACAACAACTGTAATATTACTGTATGTTTGTGCGAGTAGAGTTTGCACAGCCCTGCGCACATAATCCCTGCAACGATAATATGGAATACATACTATAACATGCTTTTCGGGCGTTACAACATAACCTTTTTTTTCACTCATATTTTATAGCATTACTCCCCGTTTGAAAACTTCCATTTTGAAACAGTTATACGCAGATGAAAATAACTTATAATCTTATTTCGCATAACGGCATTTCTATAACCAGGTACTTTATTAAGTAACCTTTCATTAAACCAGCCAATAACCGGCAGCATAAATATTATAAGTAATTCCATTAATAATATGCTAATGTTCTGTAACAAATTATCGGACTTAATACTACACAGAGTTTACGAGATAACGAAGGCGATTGGTCTCTTCTGCAAGTAAGCGCCGGTCTTCCTCCAATACATTCGCCTGGAAAATATTTTTGACATAAGCACCAAAAGCCCTGGCATTCAGATGTCCCTGCAGATATTTACAATACAGGTCATAGGCTTGTAAATATAACTGCTCTCCTTTATCCATTTCAGCCCGTGAAGTAACGGAACCCATACCGGTGGCAGGATGTTTGGTTATGGCATCCGGCCAATGTAACCGCCAATACAATGGTTCTTTTACATGCGATACACGGCCTGTCATCAGGAGAAGGTTTGTTAATAATTTATCAGAATGTTGTCGCAGGCCACAGTAATACCCTCCTATTTGCTGTAGGGCACGGGAACGAAATAATGCGTGATGGGATATCCGGTATTTATAACGTTCGTCAACATGGGTGCAAAAAGATTCCATATGTTTTTTTAGCTGGCCGGAACTATTTGTTTGATTTTTATTCCATACGGCCAGTATTTTGGCATCTCCTTCATTCGTTTCTTTAAATTGAATTTCATAAGATCCGGCCAAATCACTGTTTTCCGATTCCAATGCTGCGAGCGAATATTCTATCCGGTGAGGAACGCTCCAGTCATCACAATCCTGCACTAAAAAGTACGGTGCTTCAGTTGCATTTAAAACCACATCATAAGCAAAGTATGATCCCTTGTTTTGTTTCAGGTCAAATCTTATTAAACGGGGATCCTGTATGTCTGCCAGCTGCGGCCATGGCGGGTTGTTAAAGTCGGCATCATTTATCACTATTACTGTCAACTCCTTATGTGTTTGAGCCAAAAGCCCATCGACTGCCCTTCGGATATAATTTATATAACCGTAATACGGAATGCAGGCAACTACATGCCTGTTACTATCTATCCTCATAACTACAAATAAAATTATGTGCTTCCAATTTGCAAAACTTATTTAATTAAATCCAACCCTTAATACATCTTTTTTAAGAGCAAGATATAAATATACCAACTCATTAAAACCGGGAATATTCCCGTACCATCTTTAAAACACAATCAAATTCCATCCGTATCAAAATTAAATATCAGTAACAATCATCATAAGGTTTCCCAGGAGTTGTAAAATGAATAAATGATAAAGCGGTATTAGCGAAATTTCTAATTTAAAACTTTTAATTTGTAAATCCAAACCGTTAGAATTAGTTATTAATAAAGTTACTTAGACACGCTATATCTCACCGGTTAATGCACAGAAAAGACAATATTGATTGATAACATTTCTATCCAGCTTTTTTACATCCGTATTTTTGTATTTTCCATCAAAAAAAGCGTGTTTCGAAAAAAGCTTTACAGTGTGCCAGCAATGGATGTGAGCATGATGAAATACTGAATCCGAAGAGGTGCTGTCAAAATCAAAATTATTGCTATCTATTTTAAAGTTTTTTATTAAATAGTTTACCGCAATTTCACCTGAATAAAGACTACATACATCCCGGAAAAATCCTGGCCATTTCCCTACAAAACTTTTAAAATCATTAAACAATAAATCTTTAACAATTTTTGACGACAGGGTTGCTGTGTCTATTACTTCACTGCTGGGGCCATACCACGTAGAACCTATGTTATACGAGTAATCTTTTCTTTGTGGCAATTTTAATCGTTCCATTACTTTTTGCAGACGCACCTTGGTATTAATGTCATTATTATACAAACCGGAACCTGTCGTAAAACAATCGGGGTAAATCGAATTCCACCTGGGAGTTAATACAGTATCAACATCGGTTCTCAATATATATTTATAATCTAACAGCCAGTTCTGTCCTATTAAACAGGCTATACTATTTACATACTTGTAATCCTGGAAACCGGTGTTCTGAAATACGGGAGGTACCATTTTTTTAAAAATCAGCCCGGCCTGGTTATTCCCGATGCTGGTATTTCCATAGGAGCTAAAAAGGGATTCATACCGTGGCTCATAAAATATTACAATATCAGTATCTTTTGCATTTATTAATTTAATTGATTTAAGAAACATTTTAAACATGTGGAATTGGTAGCTGTCATCGTCCAGATAAACTACAACCACCCTGCTGTTCTTACTTTTTGACATATATATATGTATATAATTCTGAGGAAATTTTACACACTCATAATTCAAACTTATACTTAGAAAATAAATTGTTGACCATAAAGAAATAGTACATTCTTGAATATCTCCTGTTAACCAGGTGCATATTATTGCTACATTTTACTGGTTAACCTCCTGCACCAGCCTTTTGATTTACTATGCGGCCATAACACCCAGTATTTAGGTTTTTTAAAAGGATATAACTCCCTCCATATTTCGTAAAGGCCATCCCCGGCCGATGTGATCATCGCTATCTCGGCTTTATCGGCATCCTGCCTGAAAATAGTTTCATCGTCTTCACTATGAAAGGCGACAACCCAAAAGTCATAATCCAATTCCCTGAGCTTTTTACTATCAATCTGTATACAATACCGGTTTGAAACAAAAAAGCTATTCAGCCATTGCTGGTCTGAAGTGTAAGAAAATGGATTTGGTGGAAATTTGCCCTCGATGGTATGCTTCTGAACCGCTCTTTTAGAAAATAATACCCCCGCATATTTTTCGTAATCTCTTAATGTACGCACCTGGCCAAACCCGTATTTACTAAAATCAAAATTTACTTTGTCTTTATCCATGCCAAACAATTGCCTGTTTTTTTTAACGGAAATTTTATCCCTTTTAGTCCAGTTGTTGTCATCATCCCATTGCCTGACGCTCTTTTTCCTGGTATAATGATGCCAGAGGAGATTTTTATTCGGATGAAACAAATCATATCCATGCGTGTAGGCTCTTACTGTTATCGATATTTCTTCTCCGATAAAATAAAAATCGGGGTCGTGTTGAACTTCTTTACAATATCTTCCCAGGGTAAAACAAAAACCGCCCGAATAAAATCTTGCAGCCACGGGATGCTTTATATGTTTCCAGCCTGGTATGGTTTCCGATTTAAATACAATAGCGCCTTCAGGATTGAAACAATCAAATACCATTTGCAGGGGCGGCTCATCCGGTTTTAATTTTAAAGGCTTATTGGGATCATATGCAGCCATGTAACCAGTTAATAAAGGTTTGGGATATCCACGGGATTGTAAAAAGAGGATCATGTTTATTAAAGTTTCATCCCAGTCTTTCGCAAACCGCATGTGTGAATCAATTTGTAAGGTATAGTCTTCACCCATGTAAATCTGCTGGGACATATTTCTTGCCCAACAAGCTCCTTTTGATTTAGAATAAATAACATCAATAATTCGAAACCTTCTATCCTTTTTATAAGGTTCCATGTCATCAAATTTATCGGCAGGGTGATACTGGCGGCATATACCAACTCTTAACCGTTCCGGGTTTTTAGCTTTTTTCAGCATATCGTCAATAGTTGGAATCAATTCGCAGTCACGATAAGAAGCTATTTGAACAAAAATGGTCCTCATGGCACTTATATTAAAGTATTCACTTTTTTGGATATTTTGAAGTTTGGAATTTTGTATCGGTATATTTTCAACTTTGCGATCTGACAGCACTTTTCCATCTAAAAAATTTTGCCTCACTTCATTCCATTGAATTACATCGTCGCTGCGCCGCAACCTGTTACTTATGTTTTTCCCGTTTGTGCCTTCCGTCCATAAAGGTTTATCCCTGCAAAATTGTACCACCGGAAACTCTCTGTCCATTAACGCATGCATTGTACAGAAGACCGTTCTGCATGTTCCATATTCAAGGAGTGTAATAAAATGGTTGCGATGGGATTTGTACAAAAAACAATCAAGCGTATTCTGATCAAGGCTGTAACCAAGTGGCGCATCAAGCGCACAAGAGTACTTCTGCTGTTTTGCCGCACTCTGCACTTCTTTTACAAAATCCTTATGAAATGCGTCATCGCTGTCGATCCTTGTTGTGAGTAAAACGGGTTCGATCAATTCGCGGGGAAGATTATCGGGCCATTTTATTTTCAAACTTTTCGATTCTATAAAAATAAACCGTGCCGATGGGCTTATCTTCCTGGCCCTTTGTATAAACCACTCCGGCGTATTATCCCTCACCGCTAAAATCCATGTGAAATCCTGGCACGTCTGGTTAGCAATAGATGGCGCACAAAATTCTTCAAATAATTTAATTCTATGCCTTAGCCAGTCTTCTTTAGGAGTACCTAATGCAAGACGGGTAAGAATTAAATGTTTCATTTTATTACCTGTGTATTTAAATTATTCCCAATACTCTTTAAACCCTGGCGTGTACAAACAAATCAAACCAACGTTCTCATCTCGCTCAGGCATTGGATGGTTTAGGCAAATACTCTTTTAAACGCTGCGACTCAAAGTGAATGGCCTGCTTGTCTTCGGGGGTTATATGTTGCCTGCAAACCGACCTGATTCGTGCGGCCATATTTGTACTGGTGATATGGCCACCCAGGAATGCCTCATAATACCTGTAAGAAGTATAATAAAGATCAGCGATTTTTGCTTTTGCCGCCCGCCTTTGAGCAGATTGCATTCCTGTTTCTGCAGAGTTGGAAAGCGATGTTGACCTCACCAGCCAATAATATAATGGTTCCGGAATATGGGTGATTTTGCCGGTCATTAAGATCAGGTTTGTCAAAAACACATCGTAACTCATCTTAAATCCTCCATAATATCCGCCTATGTTACGAAGCGCACTGGAGAGAAATAATCCGTGATGCGGGACGCGATAACGAAATTCAGGCGTTAGTTTGGTGTCTACCTGGAATTTTTTTTGGTTATCCTGAAAATCCGGCATACGGTTATCGGGTGCCACATTCAACCATCTCACCTCGAAAACACTACTGCTCCCGTCTTCGCGTTCATGGAAATTTGGCTGCGCTGAAATAGCCAGATCAGCCTTGTCCCGTTTCAATGCAAACAGCAGGCGTGAAACACGTTCCGGGTGACTCCAGTCATCAGAATCCTGGATTAGAAAGTAAGGCGCCCTTGTAGCAGCCAACACTACCTGTGTTGCAAAATAAGGACCGCGGTTCCGGTTCAAATCAAATCTCACGAGGCGTGGATCGTTTATATCGTTAAGAACCGGCCAGGGCGGGGTGTCAAAATCAGCATCATTGATAACTACTACGATAATCTTCCGGTACGTTTGCGCCAACAGGCTCTCCACAGCACGCCGGATATACTGTTTACAGCGGTAGTATGGAATGCAGGCGATAACCGGTGGATTCATCGTTAATAATTAATTGCTTTTAAGACAAACACTTTCATTTTGAAATTCAACCTAAAATTCCATAAAATTTCTTTTTCCTATATTTTTTTAAAGACTGAAATGTTGTGTATACCATGCAAAGTCACGTGAGAGGCTTTCACGTAAGTGGCGCCGCCGTTCCCACACATCGCCCTGCTCAACCTGCTGTAATGCTTCTGAAAAGTGATTCGGTTCGGCCCGTGACCAGTGATCCAGTAAGCGAACAATACCTTTTTCGTCCTGGTAAAGCAGCCCAAAGCGCAGGTAATTTTTGGTTTGTAGGAATTCTATCTGCTCAAGGAAAGGCGTGCGTTCTTCGGGTGGGCGAAACCGGTGAAAGAGTATCAAATCGGGACAGGAAATAATTTCTCCGCCATAGAGCCAAAAGCGTACACTAAACTCCGGCTCTGCTGCTCCATATACGGGCATAGCGGTATCGTACCCACCAAGGCGACGAAATAATTCAGAATGAATAACGGTACCGGTACAAGGTGATACAGGAACGTGGCCTTTAAACGCATGAGGGTCGGGCAGCCAGTTGATACTCATAGAGGCCAGGTCCAGTACACAACCATATCCCCGCCATGGGGAATTTTTGTCGGCAATGGTAGCACAAAGGGCACGCCCCGGGCGGAGATCACGAAAAACCGGGACATCCCAACCGGCACGGGCTTCCACATTCGCATCGGTAATAAAAAGTATAGGCGCGCGGGCATACGATGCTCCCAAGTTTCGTGCGTAAGGGATTCCGCACCATCGATCAATACGTATCACCTGCACGGAGGCCACATCACGTTCGATAGTCAGCAGGTTTTCCAAACCCTCACAGCATCCATCATCAGATGCATCATCTATTATTACAAATTCCATGTAAAACGGTGTGCTACGGCCTGAGGCCAGAGAGGTTATAGCTTTTGCTACTCTCGATCCCTCATTCCGGGCCGGCATTATGACACTTATGGCAGGTTCAGGCGTTTTCATTTTTCAATCCTTTATGTCTTCAATTGATTCTGCAATCGTTTACACTCTGTGTGAAAGGATTATATGCAGGTAACTTTTTAAGAAGGTTAGATTTTAAATCCCTGTTCACGACGAATCCGGCGTCGTGAACAGGGATTTGTATAAGGATCATACGATTTACTTCTTTCCTGCAGCAATTGCCGTAATCGCAGTAATAGCTGTGATAGCTGTAGTGGCCACTGTAGCTACTGTTGAAACCAGGGCTACTATGGCTGTTTGATTTCCGTCACCACCGGAAGTTGAAGCAGCAGGAGCAACAGATGGAGCCTGGGCCTGTGGAGCAGTCAGGGGCGTAACAGGAGCCGGTTCATAAGCCGGGGGCACCTGGTACCAGTTATTGAAAGCCGGCGCACCTATCATAGAACCACTGCTACCGGTTGTAGGAGGTGGCGTGGATGTTGTTGTAGGAGGTGGCGTAGGTTTCTTGGTGGTGGTTGGTGGCGGCGTAGGTTTCTTGGTAGTCGTCGGCGGAGGCGTCGGTTTCTTAGTCGTCGTTGGCGGAGGCGTAGGCTTCTTGGTTGTCGTAGGCGGAGGCGTCGGTTTCTTGGTCGTCGTGGGCGGAGGCGTAGGCTTCTTAGTGGTTGTTGGTGGCGGCGTAGGTTTCTTTGTGGTCGTGGGCGGAGGCGTAGGCTTCTTAGTTGTTGTTGGCGGAGGCGTAGGCTTCTTAGTTGTTGTTGGCGGAGGCGTAGGCTTCTTAGTTGTTGTTGGCGGAGGTGTAGGCTTCTTGGTTGTAGTTGGCGGGGGTGTAATTCCTCCTCCCAATGCTGTGAACAGGGCCGCGCCTTTTGGGCTACCCAAACCAGTACAGGGATCCCATCCGGTTGATGCCTTGTATTTTCCACCACCACTCCCTACATCATTATTCCCAACTGTTATATCGGCCAGTGCATTTGGGTGGGCGTAAAGTATCGGATTCAGGAATGGAACCCGATGTCCCAGTTTCTGAGCCAACCTTGCGATCAATCCTGCCCATAGAGGTGACACAGCACTGGTACCTCCAATTACAGTATCCACGCCATCAACGCGCACTTTATAACCGGTTGCAGGATCAGCGTCACCACTAACATCAGGAACACCCCGTCCTCCCCCCGCAACAGGAGCAGCCGGAACTGTAACTGTACTCTGGTAAGAAGGCTTTGCAAATGAGGAACTGACACCACCACCACTTGCGTGATGAAAACCGTCCCCGCCGACTGCATTCCAAACTTCTTCCTTGGTAATTATAGTCCCGCTGCCTTCAAGATGAGTTCCACCACATCCTAAAGCATGAGGAGCTGAGGCTGGAAAATCTGCAAATATTGGAGACGGCGCAACTAATTGCCAAACAGATGTGTTACCGGGTGCGATATTCAGCGTGTTATTTTTTAAACATTTATACACTTTATTGTCGGTAAATCTTATGAGAACACCGGCATTGTATTTTTGCTTGCTACTATAGCCCTGCAGATCAGTGGATCCATTATCACCGGATGCAACCGTGACCGGGATACTCAAGCCTGCCGCTGTTTGAAAAGCCTTCTCGAATGCATTCATACTTGATGAAGTCCAGAAGATTTCCGGGCTACCCCAACTTATCGATATTACCGTACACATGTCCTGAATTGCTTTATTTATCGCATCAAGAAACCCTTTATCTGTATTTGGAGCAAAGTAAACCTTAATAGTTGCCTTGGGGGCAATGGCTCCGGCTACTTCTATATCAAGCATTACTTCCCCATCGGGGCCGCCGGGATTACCGGTTGGTTTGTTGGTTCCGCCAGATACGGGTACCGCAGTTACAGTGGGCGTTGTGAGGCCTAATCCATGGAAATAAGTATTCAGATCGGCAGGAGCAAAACCTCCACCCAACTCAATAATTCCTATTGTTTGGCCTGTGCCGTCGCCGGCGGGAAAATTATACAGCCTGGCAATATCCACCGGAGAAAATGAATGAGCAACATGTGGGGCAACAGAAGGCCGAAAACGTGGCTCTGCCTGGGGGCGGTCATCAAGGCCAAATACCCCTTCAATAATGGATGACATATCTTCCGGAAGCGAGATATGGCCTGTACGCTGTCTATATTGCTGACCTCCTAACTTAACATGCTTTAAAGAGGTGCCAAATGCTTTCTCAAGATCCCCGATCCTGCCGGAGATTTTTGCTGTGCAAGTTAAAGGGCTCTCCTCCACTACCTTCAGATTATATTCTTCCGCAAACTGTTGTATGGCCATAAAATCTGAAGCCGTTGACCCGTAGTCTGCGGTAAGCTGTTCCTTGTTCATAACTCCCGAGTGAGTAACAGAGGTTGGGATTGAAGCCTTTCGGCGTAAACTGATAGTCACCTCGACATGAGTGTTTGGATCGGGCCGGGTTCCGGAGCCGGTAACCGGCTGACTATTTGGGATTGGGCTGCGTTGGCTGCCCTTGAGAATAACACGTGCTTTTGACATCTTATTAAATTTATTGGTTTATGTTTATTTGACAGTTATTTAATGTTTGAAAAGATTCATTTACAAGAATTATTTTAAGAATTATTTTTACTATTTACTGCAATAGCGGTTATCGATGTTATTGCTGTAATAGCTGTCGTCGCAACTGTAGCAACTATTGCGACCAGCGCTTGTATATCTGCTTCGCCTCCTTCACCGGATACTCCGATAGACGATAAAATAGAAGGAAAAGGACCGGGTGCGGTTGCCTGTGCAGCCGAAACTGGTGCGGCCGTTGCCGGCGTAACGGGTGCCGGATAAGGTAGCTGGTACCTTTCATTAAAGGATGGCATCCTGCCAATTGATCCTGACCCATTTGTAGTTGGAGGCGTAGTTGGCTTGTGCGTACTTGTGGGCGGCGGCTTCTGTGTATGAGTTGTTGTCGGCTTCTGTGTATGGGGTGCTGTTGGCTTTTGTGTACCGGTAACCGGGGGCTTTGGCGTATGGGTAGGCGAAGGCTTTTGGGAATTTGTTGGACCCGACGTATTTATTTTAGTAGGAGTTGGCGTTCCTCCCTGCAATGCAGCGAGCAATTCAGCACCTTTAGGGCTTCCCAAACCTGTACAGGGATCCCAGCCTTTTGCCGACTTATATTTTCCACCACCGTTACCAACATCATTATTTCCAGTTGTGATATCACGAAGTGTATTTGGATTTGCATAGAGGATCGGATTCAGGAAAGGTATCCTGCCTCCTGTTTTTTGAGCTAATCGTGCTATCAATCCTGCCCAAAGCGGGGCAACGGCACTCGTACCGCCGATAACTATATTCTGGCCATCGCGCCGTATTTTATAACCCGTTTCAGGAGCAGCATCGCCACAAATGTCAGGAACACCGCGGCCTGCGCCGGCAGGTGCCGGTGAATAGTTGATTCCATTCTGGTAGGCCGGCTTTGGAAATATAGTGCTAAACCCTCCCCCGGTACCGCCTCCGTTGCTGTTCCAAACCACTTCATCAGTAATGGTAACACCTCCTTCGAGATGTGTTCCCCCACACGCCAGGGCATGGGGAGCAGAGGCAGGGAAATCAACAGCCAGGGCATTCGTACCATCGGTTGATCCATCGTCACCAGAGGCTACTGTAACAGGAATACTCAACCCTGCAGCAGTTTGAAAAGACTTTTCGAAGGCATTCATGCTTGCCTTCGTCCAGGTGGATTCCGCCCCACCCCAGCTTATGGATATTACAGTAACCATGTCTTTGATCGCTGCATTAATGGCGTCAAGAAATCCTTTATCAGTATTGGGTGCAAAATAAACTTTGATACTTGCTTTTGGCGCAACTGCACCGGCCACCTCAATATCAAGCATCACTTCCGCATCGGGGTCATGAGGATCGTTTGGCGCCGGCAAATTTTTACCTCCGTCCACCGACACGGCAATAACATTAGGGACCGGTAAGCCAAGCCCGGCAAAGTATGTGTTTAAATCACCCTGTTTGAAGCCCCCGCCCAATTCGATGATTCCAATGGTTTGGCCAGTACCATCTCCTGCAGGGAAGTTATAAAGTTTTGCAATATCCACTGGTGAGAATGAATGGGCCACACGCGGACCAAAGGAAGGTCGAAAGCGGGGATTTGCCTGGCGGCGATTGTCAAGGCCAAATACGCCATCAACAATAGAAGCAAGGTCTTTAGGAACAGTGATATGCCCCGTTCTCTCCCTGTATATATTATTTGCTACCTCAACATGCCTCAGTTTTGTACCAAAAGCATTCTCAAGATTTCTGAGGCTACCGGAAACTTTTGCAGTTGCAGTCAAGGGACTCTCTTCCACAACTGCCAGGTTAAATTTCTTCGCAAACTTTTGTATGGCCAAAAAATCTGAAGCCGTAGCTCCATAATCGGCTGCAAGCTGGTCTCTGCTCAACACACCCGAATGAGTAACCCAGGCTGGTATTGATGATTTTCGTCGCAGACTAATGGTAACCTCAATATTTTCACCAGGGTTTGGCTGGCTTCCTGCGCCGGCTAACGGTTGACTATTGGGTATTGGCCCGCGTTTGCTACCAGCTAAAGTTATTCGTGATTGTGGCATCTTATATGAGTGTACAGCTTTGTGTTTTTTAGTTATAACGTTTCCTTTGAGCAAGAGGTAAGTGTCACTCACAGAAAATAAATTCAAAAATTATTTTTTTCCGGTTGCAGCAATTGCGGCTATGGCTGTTATAGCGGTGATAGCGGTTGTTGCAACTGTAGCAACCGTCGACACCAGGGCTACTATGGCCGATTGACCTCCTTCAATGCCGGTTGCCCCTCCTGCTGATGATACAATCGAAGGGATTAAGGGCGCTTGCGCTGCCGGCTGTGCCTGTTGATGTTGGACAGGGTGTGAAGACACCGGTGCAACACGGGTGGGTTCGTGAGCAGGCGGCACCTGGTACCAGTTATTGAAAGCAGGCGAGCCGCCGACAGACCCACTGCCACCGGTTGTTGGTGGTGGTGTTGGCGCCTTCGTTGTTGTAGGCGGAGGCGTCGGCTTCTTCGTCGTTGTTGGCGGAGGTGTCGGCTTCTTCGTCGTTGTTGGCGGGGGCGTCGGCTTCTTCGTCGTTGTCGGTGGAGGCGTTGGCTTCTTCGTTGTTGTGGGCGGAGGCGTCGGCTTCTT
>JBDTZL010000083.1:0-7086 GCA_040005125.1 Ginsengibacter sp. | reverse complement strand
ACGGTGGTGTGAGAGGACAGGTAGTCAAATAATGGCTACCTTCCTACTCGATTGTATCAGGCATTCATTTCACCAGCTTTTCAACTTCGTTTGCATACGCCGCTCCAACAGGCAGCTCTGTTTGTTTTATATAAACCCTGTTTTTATCCATTTTGCTGATGTGTTTTTTGGAAACGATATAAGAGCGATGTATCCTTATAAAAGGAGCGGCAGGCAATAATTCTTCCACTTCACTCATGGTAAGACGGGACACGACCTTTTGGCCCGTTAATACAAACTGTATGTGGTTTCCATTGCTTTCGACGTACGAAATTTCATCAAGTTGAATCCTGATTTGTTCATAACCGCTTTTAATAAAAATAGACCCGTTCGCAGATGGAAGATCCCTGGTACTAGTCTTTAGCTGGTATTGTTCCTAAGCTTTATTGCATGCTTTTAAAAATCGCGGCTGGTGATATTCACAACGGCCTATCCTGCAGCGAACAATTGCGGTAAGAAAATTAAGGCTTATCTTATTTTATTACACGAATTAATAATAAATGCTGCAAGTAATTCGTGTTATTAGTGTGTAAAATTCGTGTTATTATCTTTCGGCATTTTACGTATAGCATAACATTAGTTATAAAACGTATTTGATGCAGGGTTTCAATAATCATTGCAAACCGGTTTTATAATTATATATTTCAGGGATGGATATACCCTTATTTACCAGACTCCATCATGAAGAGCTTATCGATGACCGGGAATTTAATAACATAACAATACAGAAAGATAAGCCTGTATCGGTACATTGGGATCTGCGTACTTTATTATACCTCGGCATTGTATTGCTAACTACCGCTGTGGGCATATTGATCTACAAAAATATTGATACCATCGGCCATGAGACAATACTTATAATTATTGCATTAGTGTGTGTGACATGTTTTGGATATTGTAGTAAAAAAGCAAAAGGATATACTAATAAAAAAAGTGAAGCCCCCAACATTTGGTTTGATTACGTATTGCTGCTGGGATGTCTATTGCTATTGACTTTCACAGGATACATTCAATACGAATACAATGTTTTTGGCAACCGATGGGGGCTTGCCCTGTTTATACCCATGGTCTTCCTGTTTACCGCCGCTTATTATTTTGATCATTTAGGGGTGTTGAGCCTGGCTATAACGAACCTGGCCACATGGGCAGGCATTTCAGTAACACCTTTAAGAATTCTAAAGGAGAATGATTTTAATAACACACATGTCATGTTTGCGGGACTGCTTACTGGAGCTAGTCTTGTGGCGGTATCGCTTTTAAGCCAATCTAAAAATATCAAAGCGCATTTTGCTTTTACTTATAAAAACTTCGGGGCGCATATTGCATTTATTTCCCTGCTGGCGCTTATGTTTTATTTTGAAAACATATACCTCGTATGGTTTATGGTGCTGGCGGTTATAAGCTTTTTATGCTTTAGGAATGCATTAAAAGAGAGCTCCTTTTATTTTTTGGTGGTTACAGTATTGTATGCATACATAGGGTTAAGTTATGTTGTGATTCGACTGTTTTTAATGACAGGGTTTGATATGGGCCAGGTATATCTTGGAATTATTTATTTTATAGTCTCCGGTATTGGGTTAATAAGAATTTTTATTCACTATAATAAAATTTTAAAGAAAAATGCAGGCTTACAGAAAAATTGATCTCTATAATAGATATATCGGGGAGCAGTCCACAGAAGCTTTACAAACCGGCTGCATTAGTAGTGAAAGCAACAATAAAATTTTGACCGCATACCCGTCCAAACTCTATACGCCAAATTATTTTATACGAATTGCCCTGGGTTTATTAACTATGGTAGCGGTCTTATTTTCGGGGTTATTACTATCGCTCTTATCTTCTGCATCAGGTGCCACCACGATAAAAGCCGTGATGATTTTTCTTGCAATCCTGTGTTATATTACTCTTGAGCTTCTTGTAAAAAGCAAGCAATATTATAATGCCGGTGTTGATAGCGTATTAATGATTATGGTGATTGGATTTGTTGCCGGCACTTTTTTCATTTCAGATTTTGAAACATACTGGTTAGCCATGAGTAGCGTTGTGATGGTACTTGCACTATGGATGAGCACTCGCTTTACGGATGCGTTTATGGCAATAATATCTTATTGTTGTCTTTTTATATTTCTATTCCTTCTTTATTTAAAAGCAGGCAACATTGCAAAAGCCACGGCGCCATTAATGATGATGATCGTGTCGACGCTTGTTTATTTCATGATGAAAAAATTAATTGACAGCAAAACATTTATGTACCGGTTTTGTTTTAAAGCGGTTACGTTTTTAACTCTTATAACCTTTTACGCATCCGGAAATTATTTTATAGTAAAGGAATTAAGTAATCAAATGTTCCATTTACAGTTATCATTAAATGACCCTATTCCGATGGCATGGCTTTTCTGGATATTAACTTTAATAATTCCCCCGGCATATATTATTTACGGTATATTAAAAAAAAATTTCCTGGTGATGAGGACAGGCCTGGGTTTAATAGCGGCAACTATCTTTACTATAAAATATTATTATGCCATATTACCTGCAGAAATAGAAATGTTTATTGCAGGAATTATACTCATTGCCCTGGGCTATGCCCTCATAAAATATCTTGCGACACCAAAATATGGTTTTACATCTCTTGATTTGTATCCCTCTAAAAAAGAAATTTTAAATGCAGAAGCTTTAATAATTGCAGAGACATTCAATAAGCAGTCAGGCATAGAAAATGACGGGCTTTATGGTGGTGGCAGCGGAGGAGGAGGTGGAGCAACAGGAGAATATTAAATGACAACTTCTTCCACCACATTCCAGGCCGCGGCTCCACAGGGGAGAGGGTAAAGCATTTATGTGCAATAAAAACAAAATCTTATGAATTGAAGATATGAACTTTTTGCGTGCTGTTAACTCTCCTTTGTAGCTTAGTTGAAAAGATGTTTATATTAGCTTTTTGAATCCTGTATTTTCTGGATTGTCCTTGTAAATTCAATACTCAATAATCAATGCTCAAGTGAGCGATATGGCTAAACTTAATAACATGGAGTTATCGCGAAGAGCATACACTTACTATTGAACGACAGAACAAATATTAAATTAAATGTTTATAAATATTATTCATGAACAAAACCGAACTTGAAGAAATCACATTAATTGGTTTGTCGCTGCAAAGAAAAACGACTAATGCAAATGGACAATCGGCCATTGACTGTGGAAACTTATGGCAGGAATTTGAAAAAGAAAACTATGCAGTTAGAATTCCCGGCAAATTGAGTGATGAAGTGCTCGCGGTTTATCATCAATATGAAGGTGACTATACTAAACCCTATTCTTATTTTATCGGCTGTAAAGTAAAAACCGGCTCAGAAGTTCCACACGGGCTGGACAGTTTAATTATACCCAAAGGGACGTATCAAAAAATTAAAGCCAAAGGAAAAATACCCGATTGTGTGGCAAACGCCTGGAAAGAAATATGGAGTTCTGATATTCCCAGGGCTTACCGGGCCGATTTTGAAGTATATGACGAAAGAAGCAGGGACTGGAACAATGCTGAAGTTGAAATTTTTCTTTCAATTAAACAATAATTTTCAAAGAATTATTTTTATAGTCACAGTTGACACAAAGAGACTGGTAACATGTAATTAGTTTTTGTTATTTTTTAAATAAGCCATCATGGATAAAAGAACATTTTTAAAAACATCATCGGTTTTAGCAGGAGGTGCTGCACTTTCCCGTATGGTATCCTGTAGTCCTAATGATAGCGGGGAACATTTAAAAAACTGGGCAGGCAATCTGGAGTATAGCACAGGCAATGTTCATTATCCCAAAACCGTTGAGGAGGTACAGGAAGTGGTGCAGAAATGTGATAAGCTCACAGCGCTGGGTTCCAGGCATTCTTTCAACAAAATAGCAGATAGCACCGCAAACCAGGTTTCTACAAAAGAATTAAATAAAGTAGTATCGCTTGACAAAACATTGCATACGGTGACAATTGAGAGTGGTATGCGTTATGGTGACCTCGCTCCCTATCTTGATAAAAACGGCTATGCCCTGCACAACCTGGCTTCTTTACCTCATATTACTGTCGCAGGCTCCTGTGCTACGGGCACCCATGGCTCCGGCGTCAATAATGCCAACCTGTCAACAGGTATTGCTGCTATTGAATTTGTGAATGCTGCGGGCGATGTAGTTACTTTATCGAAGAAAGATGGTGAACTATTCCAGGGAGCGGTTGTTGGGCTTGGAGCACTCGGTGTTGTAACAAAGCTTACACTTGATCTGCTGCCTTCTTTTAATATGAGACAATTTGTGTACCTGGACCTGCCAATGGGCGAACTGGAAAAGAATTTTAATGCTATTGTTTCAAGCGGTTACAGTGTAAGCCTGTTTACCGATTGGAAAAATAAAAATATCAACGAAGTCTGGATAAAAAGGCGGGTTGAGGCAGGCGATACTTCAGCAGCGGCCCCCGAATTATTTGGTGCTAAGCTGGCTACCAAAAACGTGCATCCTGTAGAAGGCCAACCAGCAGAAAATTGTACCGGACAAATGGGTGTTCCCGGCCCATGGTATGAAAGACTGCCGCATTTTAAAATGGGTTTTAAGCCAAGCGCCGGTAAGGAATTACAAGCCGAATACTTTGTTCCTTTTGAACATGCCTACGAGGCGATGATGGCCATGGAAAAATTGCACGAAAAGATAACACCTCACTTATTCATTTCTGAAATCCGTACCATTCATGAAGATAATCTTTGGATGAGCCCTTGTTACAAAAAAAACTGTGTGGCATTGCATACGACCTGGAAACAGGAAGTTGATACTGTTATGAATTTGCTTCCACTTGTCGAAGCACAACTGGCGCCTTTTAATGCCCGGCCACATTGGGCAAAACTGTTTACAATGTCTCCATCAATTTTGCAATCTCGAATCAAAAAATTAGCAGATTTTAAACAACTGGTTAATCAATATGACCCAAAGGGCAAGTTTAGAAATGATTTTCTAAACAGCAACCTTTATAGTCAATAGTGAATGGTGGGTGGTGAGTATTTGATTATTGACCATTGACTATTGACCACTCACAATTCACCATTCGCATCTCACCTATTAGCCGGCGTTATAATAATATTCCGGTAATCAACGGAGCCCTCTTCATCACCCTGCAGAACTATTGGCCCGGGGGCATCTTCGTTACTATCGAGAGCACCACCGGTAATTCCCGGTATCTCCTGGTTACAGATAATAGTTTTGCCGTTAGCCACAACAGTAACCATTCTTCCTACAAGAGTGATATCATATGTTTGCCATTCTCCCGGCGCTTTGGCCACCATTTCACTGGGAGAGACAAATCCATAAATGCCGCCCAGTAAAACACTTGAAGGCTCTGATCCTTTGCTGTCGAGGACTTGCACCTCGTACCTGCCCCGAAGGTACACTCCACTGTTGCTGCCTTTCGTATAACGGAACTCTATATGCAGCTTAAAATCAGTAAATGTTCTATCGGTGGCAAAATTAGCGCCTTTTTTAGGGCTTCGCATAATGCCATCCTCTGCCTTCCATTGATTCTCACCCATGGCGTGCCATCCTTCCAGGCTTTTGCCATCAAATAAATGAATTGATTTACCCCACACCGGTTCTGTTGCAGACCTGAGAGCGGGCGCTCTTACACCGGTCCAGCTATGTGTCTTCCCATTACTAAATGTCATTGATCCCGATAAGTTATCTCCACCAAGGGTACCTTCCACCGAAAGGTCGCTATCTTCCGGTTCCCATTGTGGCGGAATAGAAAAGCTGATCTTCCCATCGACGAAATTAATACGTGAAATTGGGCGGGCACTTCCTGAAATGCCAACAAACTGGCCAACAAGCATATGCAATCCTGAATGCCGCACCTCAAGCCATGAGGGAAATTTTTTTCCATCAACATCAACAGTAATATCCCATCGTCCTTCAATAGGAGAGGGAGCAGGTTTTTCAAACCGGCAATAATAATTATGTGTTTTGGCTCCGGATACAGTGCTTAGTAATAAAGCGAATGGCAATAATGTGCATCGTGTCATACGCTGCATGCTTATAATTAATAGTTTTCTCATTTAACTTGTTTTGTTGAGTATTTTTTTTCAAATTACTTATAAAAAAATTAAATGCAATATCTAAATTTATGAGGGGTGTTTTGATTTTGAACTTTGAGGGTCTCACCCTGACCGCTCTTCGAAGGAGAGGGAACTACTTTACCATAACACACCTGGAACCTTGAACCTAAGGGCCTCACCCCAACCCCTCTCCTTCAGAGAGGGAACTGACTTACCATAGCACACCTTGAACCTTGAACAGCCAATTAAGAACTTATATATTTCACAAAGCACCTTTTTGCAATGGGCAGTAAAGTTTCCTCCAATGGATAAGCTAATACAGTTTCTATATTATACACGGCAGGGTTAGGCAGGTCACGCCGGTTTCTTATCAGTTCGGCTTTTATACTTTCGGGGGAATTACTTACAGAACGTAGCCACTGTTGTATAAAAAGGGTTCGGATGCCACGGTACTTTTCATCATGCTTTTCGTAAATGGTGAGGTGGTACCGGTAAGCAAGTGTTGTATTAAACCGTCCGTCGCATATCAGCAGATAACCTTCATTGGTATCAAGAGGAATAAGCCCCACGGGCTCAATATTTAATTTTGCTTCCACAAATTCGTAGATCTCGGTACCGTTTTGTATAGTGGTTTTTATTTCCTGTGCAGAGTAATGAATGATCTCTTCAAGCTGTTTCATGAGCTCATTATCTTCTATCATTCTTTCATATACCAACTGCAGCTTTTGCATATTTATTTCAGTAAGCTGTTTGGGAAAATGCTCCTGCAAAAACCTCCTGTTTTCCCTGAACGCCACAATATTATTATAATGAAAAATTATATCAGCCAGCTGCGGGTAAAGCTTATGCTGGTCGAAATATTTATTTACCTGCTGCAGGTAAGCAAGCAGGGTATATTTCTTTAGTTCGAAGTCAATATATCCTTCTGCAAACCATGTTTCCGATAGGGATTTTATACTCATAATTGTAC
>JBDTZL010000004.1:0-7103 GCA_040005125.1 Ginsengibacter sp. | reverse complement strand
TGGTTGATTAGTTAATAGGTTAATTAGTTGATTGCACCATGCCAATTGCAAACTGCCTGCAGTTCACAGCTCAAGGCTGGAAAGCTCAAGGCTGAAAGCTCATGACTCATCGCAAACAAATTTTGGAGGAACTGTTCCGCAATCTTATTTTTGCGCCGGAGAGTTGGCAGAGCGGTCTATTGCGGCAGTCTTGAAAACTGTTGAGGGTTACACCTCCTGGGGTTCGAATCCCTAACTCTCCGCTTATTATATTGATAATTAGTAACTTGGAATGTTGCACCCATTTTTACACTCAGTTAAAGCTTTTGTGCATCTATTGGGATAATTGCAAGTTTCCTAGTCCTTAGGGACAAAAAGCTTTGACCTATCAAGGCTTTTTTAATATTTCGGTAAAATAGTATATAAGGATTTCAGATTTCATTAGCATTAGAAAATCTGCTATGCTCATGTTACTACCATCCCATAATAAGGCATCCGGATATCAGGATTGCCTTGAATTACAATTGAGTAGTAAAAAAATATTGTTTATATTCTGGCTTTAACATGGCTTGACCATAGTTTGGTTTAGGTTGGGCAGCTATGTGGTTTAGTATTCCCGTTAACTGTAATACCTCTCAATGCAAAGTTTTAACCCCTGAATTTTAACGTTCCTTTCAAGCCCATTTCCTCCTAGTATTCCGATAAGGTTAAATTATTCGAAATTAAGGCATGGCATGCAAGAGGCCGTCGGTCCGACCCCGATACTCTCCACTCATTATCAATAGATTATATTTCAAATTATAATCTATTGATAGGTAAAAGTTAGGTAAAACTAAGAACTATATTTATACCCTTGCTTGTGGGTAAAAAGTCGCACTCGGAAATTAACATTACTCTAACATTTGATCCGACCGAAATTAAGATAGTGTGACCACATCTTAACCTATTGCCATGATGATTAATTAGTCATCTTCCCATTTAACTCTAGTATCACCGATCCTTTTAACTTTTCTTATAATTTTTAATCTGGCAGGAAAATCGTTAAAGTGTAACTTCTTATCATACCAGGTTTCCATTACTTTATATTCAATTGCTTCAATAATGCGAAACTTATTATCTATCACTTCTGGCAGTATAGCCCAAATTATTGGGAATATGATCTCCTGCGACACTTGGGCAAACAATACATTTATAATCGGATAAATTACTTTTTTCGGGATATGGTTGTAATATCCTGTCTGCAAAAAAAGCGCTGAAAAAATATTCATACTTTTTAGGATGCTTTTGTCTGGATTCTTTAATAAATTCAGCTGCAAAAAAACCGAAATAATTCTCCATCCAGTCAGCATATAGTGGTTGCATTTTTTCCTGCATGAGTTCAAATGCGTAAGTTGCTTTATCTGAAAAGTCATTGGCAATTCCTGCGGTCAAGCATATGGGATAATATTTAAGGGTTGTTGAAGATGTGTTAAGTCATTTGGTTATAATAATTTTTTCACTTACAGCAGGTCTGGTTTCACGTATTGCTGTACTTTCATTTTCTGAGGCATAAAATAATGTTCTGTTTCGTCTGTCCCAGTAACCCGGGAAGCAGAACCCTCAACGTTGATAAGATATGCCTGGTAACACCAACTTGTGCGATTGTAGATTGCCGTTATGAAATAGCAAATACAAATAGCGATCCCAGGAAAATGTGGAGCTCCTTCATTGTGATGGCAGATAAGGGTGTTTGGAAAATATCGGCCATCAGGAATATGTTGCCGACAGGTAAGTAATTTCGCCAACCTTTAGTTCGGCTTCAACACGGCTTTGTTCACAAAATTTTAATAGCTTACTTGCTTTGTCTTTTCGGGTTGAATTCCTAGTTTTAGTACCAGTTATTTTAAATAAGCGCTTTTAAATCTTTATATGGCTCTATAGTTTTGATACATCCTTTTTCATCATGAAACAGTTTTGTAACCTTAATGTTACGAAGGTGCGTTATGCCTTTGCTTACACTGCAATCATGGTAAAATAAATACCATTCACTATTGAACTCAACAATAGAATGATGAGATGTCCAGCCGACAACAGGATTTAAAATTATGCCCGCATAGGTAAACGGGCCATATGGATTGTCGCCTGTGGCATAACAGATAAAGTGTGTATCGCCTGTAGAATAAGAAAAATAATATTTGCCGTTATATTTATGTACCCACGATGCTTCAAAAAATCTTCTATCGGTATCGCCCTGTAATAAAGGATTGCCATATTGGTCAATAATAACAACATCTTTTGCATCTTCGGCCAGCTCTAATAAATCATCGGTAAGCTTTGCAACCTTCGCGCACAAAGCAGGTTCATCATCATTTGGTAAATGTGCCGTTGGACTTTCTTCATTTACTGCATTAAATTCTCCTGTTCGCCAACGTTGCAGTTGCCCGCCCCAAATACCGCCGAAGTACATGAAATAACTTCCATCATCATCTTTAAACACAGCGGGGTCGATGGAAAAAGTTTTCTTAATGGCCTGCGGTTCTGCTTTAAAGGGCCCGATTGGCGCATCACCGGTTGCAACACCAATTCTGAATATACCCTCGTGATCTTTTGCAGGAAAGTATAAATAATATTTACCCTCTTTTTCATTAGCATCCGGCGCCCACATTTGTTTCTCAGCCCACGGTACATCATTTACATGCAACGCAACGCCATTGTCTTTTGCTTCCTCTCCAGGATTGTCCATTGAAATAACATGATAATCTTCCATCGCAAAATGGCTGCCAAGGTCATCAAAAGCTTTGCCTGCATCAACATCATGCGAAGGATAAATATAAATCTTACCTTTAAACACATGTGCGGAAGGATCCGCTGTATAAATATGTTTGATCAATGGCTGCGATATGGCCGTCTTATTCAGCTCGTCAAAGTTGATATGTTCAATGCTTTCTTCAGGCATGGGAAAGTTTATGTCGTAAGTAATATGTCATGCGTTTCTTCTTTGTTTTAAATCATCCTCAATCTGTACTTCCATTTTTTTATTTATTTTATAGAAGAACAGTAAGCCAACCCCAATTACAAATGGAATAGAAGGGAAAACACTTACCAGCATTTTAGTACCCTGGATTGCTGCGGGCGTTTGTACGTTGCTGTTGGCCGCATAGTTATAGAAACTGAGCATTCCTGTAACAATGGCGCTTCCAAGACTAAGCCCGACCTTTAAACCCACCATCATTGCGGAGAAAATAATAGCTGTTGCCCGGCGGTTGTTTTTCCACTCGCTGTAATCGGCTACGTCGGCAATCATTGCCCATAATAAAGGAATGGTTAAACCGTAAAAGAATCCATGTAATATTTGCGAAGTGAACATAAGCCCGACAGACTGTGGAGAATAAAAAACGAAAGCCAGTATGAATAATGTAGAAATGAAAAGACAGACGCCGAACACATCTCTTTTGCCATATTTGTCTGCAAACCTTTTTGATAAGGTAATACCGATGATCATAAAAATGATACCGCCTGCATTGAACAAACCAAAACCAGCGGCAACCGGATCCTGGCCAAAAAAATTAAGACCGGCGTTGGACAGAAAATGAATAATCGGACTTACAAAACCGGTGAGGCTTTTGCGATCTACATAGTTGTTGAAATAGTATACATATGAACCGCCTTTCATGGCAAGCGTAATAAAAACAAGGGTGGTAAGTACCAGCATAACTATCCATGGCTTGTTCTTAAACAAATCACTTAGGTCTTCCCTCAAACTTGATTTTTGTTCGGGTTTTGGAATAATCCGTTCCCTGGTGGTTAAGAAAGTGACGACCAACATAATTGTACCAATAATGGCTAGCCAGGTCATTACTTTTTCAATGCCTACAGCTTTATCACCATGTCCGGCAGATTCAATAATAGCCAGCATGAACACCTGCACAAAAAATTGCGCAAACATAACTGCTACGAAGCGATAAGATGATAAAGAATTTCTTTCTTTCATGTCACCGGTAATAACACCACTCAGCGCAGAATATGGAAGATTGTTTGCAGCATATAACAAGAGCAGCAAAGTATAGGTTACAACTGCGTAGATCACTTTTCCTTTATAAGAAAAATCAGGTGTACTGAACGCAAGCAATGCAAATACGCCCAGCGGAATAGCGGTAAACAAAATCCAGGGCCTAAACTTGCCCCAACGGGAATTTGTTCTGTCTGCTAAAGCGGCAACGATCGGGTTAAAACCAAAAGCCGCAATCAGCCCTACCGTTAAAATAAGTACGGATGCATGTTCAGGCTTCAGCCCATAAATATCAGTATAAAAATAGGCCAGGTAAGTAAGCAACGTTTGAAACACCAGGTTGGCTGCGAGGTCGCCCAGGCTGTAACCTACCTTTTCAAGTACAGATAATTTTTGTGGTTTAACAGTCAATCCGGTTGCAATGGATATTCCGCCCTTTTCTTCCGGTAATGATAATTTTTCTGTACGCATATATTTGGTTTCTATTCATGTAAATAAAAGGCAGTTGAATTATTTTTTAGCGGTTGCAATGATGCTGTAAAAGGCTGCTTTGGGTTGAAAATTTCTATCAAACAATAGTGGATAATTGGTGCGGCCGGGAATGGGCCACCCGTTAAGCCACGATTGGCCATCGCCAACGCCCCAAAAAGTAACCCGGCTCACATTCTTTTTATATTTTAAAAAAAGGCGGAATAAGTCTGCGTAAGCCATGGCCTGTTGCCGGGCAACTGAATCAGGCAACCCGTTCTGATAGGGATTCATTTTTTCGCTGCTGTTCGTCGCTGTTTGACCAACATCGGCCGTATTACTATCCCACGGATTGGGTAGCACACCTAAATCCAGCTCTGTAAACATCACTTCAATACCCAAGGCCGAAAACTCCTTAATGCTTTCTTCAATGTCTTTCATGGGCACGTTACCGGCACGCCAGTGGCCTTGTATTCCAACACCGTCAATACGTACACCAGCTGCCTGTATTTGTTTAATTAAAGCAATGGCGCCTGCTCTTTTTTTTGGTTGCTCGATATTGTAATCATTATAATACAGATTTGTAGCGGGGGAGGCTTTTTGTGCAAGACGAAATGCTTCAACAATATAACCAGGGCCGAGTTTTTGTAAAAAAATGGAATTTCTCAATGAGCCGTCTTCATTCAATGCTTCATTTACTACGTCCCATGAATACACTTTCCCATTGTAGCGGCCGGCAACAGTGTTGATATGATTTTCGAAATATTGCCTCACAGAATCGGCACTCTGAATGTCACGCATAAATGCCGGCAACTGGCTGTGCCAAATAAGATTGTGCGCATTTATTTTAAAATGATTTTTTTGTGCATATGCCACGAGTTTATCGGCCAGCTCAAAATCGTATGTATTCCATCCCGGCTGAATAATTTCGGCTTTCATAATATTCTCCGGAGTAACAGCATTAAACTGCTGTAAAATTACTCTTACTGACGCAGTGTCTCTCTCCTCAATCTGCTGCGTGTTTACAGCCGTTCCTATCAGAAAATCATTTTTGAAAGTTTCTTTTAAGGAAGGTATTTGTATTTGATTTGATGCTTTTTTACTTTGTGCCCAACCAGCCAGCATGATAGTTGCCATCAAAATAATGAAAGATAATTTTTTTATCATAAGCTTATAATTGTATGCGAAATAATGGATGACTGCTAATCTTTGTACAATTAGCCAGATTACAAATTCATCGCTAATTCCAAGCAATACATATCTTCTGCATCTCCAAATTGGTGAAACAACAGGCAATGTTAACAAAATAATTGAAACCGATTACATAAATTATTATTTTTATGGTGCCCGGCCTGTTGAGGGCGACATCCTGCGATGTCAACTATTGATAAACCTGTAGGGTTTTATCAGCTTTGTAAATATTAAGACACTTGACTTATTTAACAGGACATGCACACTTTAGCCGACATCAGCATTAAATGCGACATTTAACAGGAACATTGTTCCGGACGCCATAAGGTGCGTGAAGGTTAAGATTTCATCTGAAATAAAACTTTATCGGTAAACGGTGTTACCTGTAAAAAATGATAAAATAAAAATTTTAGCAACCGATTGCAATTTGCAAAAAAATACTTTTACTTTAGCATAATAAGTATACAGTTGACAATTATCAAAGGAAACGGGTTGCCCTGAATTATTTATGCCCCTTTACATTTAAATTTAAAATTATTATTGACCGCACTTGCTGTCATTCTACTTTAATATCGCTTTTGTGAAACACAAATCGTGAAGGTTTATGTAGTTAATACAAGGGTTCATCGGGTTAAATTAAAATTGATAAAACAGATTGCGACAAATTGCAAATACAATTTAGCAAAGCACATAAGCGATGAAAAAGATTTTTTATTTGTTCACTGTTCTTAACTGCAACTTGTTTTTCCCAAAACAAAACAGGTTTAAAACTATGGTATAAACAGCCTTCAGCAAATGTTTGGGAAAATGCGTTGCCGGTAGGTAATGGAATGTTGGGCGCAATGATCTACGGCAATGTAGATACTGAAACTGTTCAACTTAACGAACATACAGTTTGGAGTGGCAGCCCCAATCGTAATGACAACCTTTTGTGCCTGGATTCTTTGAATGAAATACGAAAACTGATATTTGAAGGCAAACAAAAAGACGCAGAATCTCTTGCCAATAAAACGATCGTTTCTAAATCTTCACAAGGGCAAATGTTTGAACCTGTCGGTAGTCTTCGGCTTGTGTTCGATCAGCATAAAAAATACACGAATTACTACCGCGATCTTGATATGGAAAAAGCAGTGGCAACAACCAGTTATGTAATTGACGGTGTTGGTTATAAACGTGAGGTAATCGCGTCTATCCCTGACCGTGTTGTAGTAATGCGTTTAACGGCCGGCAAGCCCGGGAGTTTATCTTTTACGGCATTCTGTTCGACACCACAACCAAATGCGGTAATGAAAGCAACAGCCGCAAAAGAACTCATCATTACAGGCGCAACAATCGATCATGAAAGGGTAGAAGGTAAAATTAGATTTAAAAGTATTGCAAGGTTTAAATTAAAAGGCGGCACTTTATCATCGAATGATACAGCTTTGATGATAAAAAATGCTGATGCAGTAACCATTTACATATCAATTGCTACCAA
>JBDTZL010000200.1:0-23603 GCA_040005125.1 Ginsengibacter sp. | reverse complement strand
TTTATATAAAAATAAAAGCAGGCACTGAAACTGCAAGCCTGCAATACATTGCAAAGATATTTAAGGATTTATTTCCGCTGAGCCCGTTCGCCTATAATTTTAAAGACCTGCAAAACGCAAAGAGCTACGAGGCAGAAGCTAAGTGGAAACAAGTTCTTTTATTCAGCGCCATACTTACCATTTTTATTTCCTGTATTGGCTTGTTTGGATTATCTGTTTTATCTGCTGAGAAAAGAACAAAAGAAATCGGCATCCGTAAAGTCCTGGGTGCTTCCGTAAGCAGTATCATATCTATCCTTTCAACAGATTTTTTAAAGCTGATTTTCATTGCATTGGTTATATCAATACCTCTTGCATGGATAGCAGCAAACAAATGGCTGCAGAATTATCCTTACCGCATTACTCTTAGCTGGTGGCTGTTTGCATCAGCAGGAATACTGGTAATATTAATTGCTTTGTTAACAGTAGGAGTCCAATCAATTAAAGCAGCAATAGCAAATCCTGTGAAGAGTTTGAGAACCGAATAAATACGAACGAGCAAATGTGAAAATAACTCAATGTGAAAATGAATGCGGCTAAGACTATGGCATAATCGAAAATGGAGAAAATCGTACGTCGTACATCGTAAATAGAAAACCATGTTTAAAAATTATTTCAAAATTGCCTGGCGGAAGCTTTGGCAATTACACTTTTAACCGTAAGTTTCCAGGCATAAAAGCAGCGATAGCAAATCCGGTAAATAGTTTGAGAACGGAATGAGAAAATTATGAATGATCGGTTATGAATGATTTGACCTTTTAATTTTCCTTTTGATTTATGACATACTATACAACTTAAAACTTCTTCTATGTTTAATAATTTATTCAAAACAACTATCCGCAGTCTTTCAAAAAATAAAGGCTATAGCTTTCTCAATATTTTTGGTTTAGGTATTGGCATTGCATGTGCCGGATTGATTTTTTTATGGGTGGAAGATGAATTGAATTTTGATAGCAATAACCTGAAAAAAGACAGGTTATTTATTGTAAAAACTAATGATAAAGTTGATGATGGCGTGTTCACGCATTCTTCAACACCTGGTCCGCTGGCTGCTTCATTGCAGGCAACGATGCCGGGTGTAGCAAATACTTGTCGGACAACTGAAGGTGGCACTTCAACGTTGTTTAGTATAGGTAATAAATCAGTGTATGCCTCAGGAAATTATGCTGAGCCTTCGTTGTTCAGCATGTTTACACTACCTTTTATAGAAGGCAGTGCCGGCAGTGCATTCAGCCAATTGCATTCAATCGTAATTACAGAACAGGCAGCCAGAAAATTTTTTGGCGATGAAAAGAATGTTATAGGTAAAACGGTACGCATGGATAATAAACAGGATTACATAGTAACCGGTGTGATTAAAGATTTGCCCAGAAATACTTCTCTGCAATTTGAATGGCTGGCGCCTTTTAAAGTTTGGTACGATGAAAATATTGAATGGGCTCACCAGTGGAATAATTTCGGTATTACCACTTATGTTGAATTGAAGCCGGCTGTAGATGCAATTACTATAAACAAGAAATTACTAAATCCTTTTTATGATTTTACCACACAAAAAAATGAATCATCTGTATCTACGGTGCATGAATTTTTATTCGGTATGAATGACTGGCATTTGCGTAATAATTTTGATAACGGAAAAGAAACCGGCGGCGGAAGAATTCAATATGTGCATTTGTTTACCATAATTGCATGGATCATTTTATTGATTGCATGTATCAACTTTATGAACCTCTCAACGGCAGGCAGCGAAAAGCGTTCAAAGGAAATTGGCGTAAGAAAGGTATTGGGTGCAGGAAAGAGCAAGCTTGTTTTTCAATTTATTGGAGAGGCAATATTCATGGCTTTACTTGCGGCAGTTATTGCAGTTTTTATCATGATTTTAGTATTGCCTGCATTTAATTTATTGGTACAAGAAAACCTCTCGCTAGCTCTAACTAACCCAATTCATTTTACGGCTTTATTGCTGCTTGCATTAACCTGCGGACTTGTTGCAGGAAGTTATCCATCGCTATACCTTTCATCATTCAATCCTGTATTTGTTTTAAAAGGAATAAAATTGAAAACAGGAAGCGCAACAGTTATAAGAAAAGGTTTGGTGGTAACACAGTTTGCTGTTTCGATTGTGCTTATCATAAGCACCATAATTATTTACCAGCAAATACAACACATAAAAAGCAGGGACCTTGGATACAATAAAAATAACCTGGTACAGATAGATGCGCAGGCAGATGTGATAAAGAATTTTTCTTCCATTAGACAAGATCTTTTAAACACGGGCGCTGTAGAAAATGCAGCATTGGCTGACCATGAAACAATCTCAGGCGGAAATAATACAACCAGTATTAACTGGCAGGGCAAAAATCCCAATAGCAATATTGTTATTTCACAAAGACTGGTAAGCCAGGAATTTATGTCAACTGTGGGAATGCATATTGTTGAAGGCCGGGACTTCATGCCCTCAGATGTAGTTGTTTTAAGTGATAAGCATACTCCAAAAGATTCCACACAACCCTTTAACGTTATTGTTACACAATCAATGGAAAAATTGTTAGGCAAAGGAAGCGCTATAGGTAAAACAATGCAGCGCCCGGGTAATATGGGAACTTTCAAATTAATAGTTACAGGCGTTGTAAAAGACTATGTATATGGTGACATGTATGGTGAGTCTGCTCCTGTGATTTTTTATGATATACCGCAGGGAGCAAAGTTTATGTATGTGAGGACAACGGCAAACAGCGATGCCGAAATCACTTTGGCAAAAATAGGAGCAGTGATGAAAAAAGATAATCCTGCTTATCCCTTTGAATACAAATTTGTAGATGATCAGTTTAATGCTCAATTTCTAAGTGAAACGCTCATAAGCAAATTATCAAGAGTATTTGCTTCCCTGGCAATCATCATTTCTTGTTTGGGTTTATTTGGATTAGCGGCTTATACCACGGCACGCAGAACCAAAGAAATTGGTTTGCGTAAAGTGTTGGGTGCAAGTGTGCCGGGCATTGCGGTATTGTTATCAAAAGATTTTTTAAAGCTCGTTGCATTTTCCTGTGTGGTTGCATTTCCTTTTGCATGGTGGATGATGCATAGGTGGCTTCAAGGTTACGAATATAGAATTACAATAAGCTGGCTGATATTTTTAATTGCGGGGGCGGCAGCTATGTTTATTGCTTTGGCAACAGTGAGTTTTCAATCAATAAAAGCAGCAATAGCAAATCCGGTAAAGAGTTTGAGAACGGAATAAGAAAGCTCTTAGCCATTGGCTTTTAGCTAACAGCTAAAGGCTAACAGCCAAAAACTTAAAACAATCATACATCAGAAATTATCTTTTATGATTAAAAATTATCTGAAAATAGCTTTTAGAAATCTTTCAAAAAACAGGCCATATGCGTTTGTAAATATGCTTGGACTTTTTGTTGCTATTGAAAGCTGTGTTTTAATTGGATTATTTATACAGGATGAAGGTATTGATCAACGCACGAATACAACAAGTGGGTGAGCCCGTTAGCAAAATGTCGCAAAAAAGGAGGTTGTTAAACCTCCTTCCATATGTGCGGCTATGATTGCCAATAATTCGTGTAATGCTAACCGTTAGTTGCAGCGGTAAATATTATTTTACCGAAACGGGGACCTTCAGATTTTCCCATTCAAGAGCAAAACCATTTTTGTCCACAACAAATTTCATGCGTTCATTCATGGTTGCAGATTTTTCAGGTTTCACAGTTACGCGTAAAACATCATTAGCAGGAACTTCGGTAGTGCTCTCGTCATCCTTTACACCCCATTGACCGGTTTGTGAATTGAGAATAATCACCCATTCTTTTTCTCCCGGGATGGCATATAAGCTATATTTTCCGGCGGCCAGGGATTTGCCCTCTACTTTAATCGCCTTATCGGTTTCAAATAAAGTAGCTTCGTTTGCTCCGGCCCTCCAGACCTTATCGTAAGGTACAAGGCCTCCCCATATCTTTCTTCCTTTTACAGCAGGGCTGCTGTAATTAATAGTAATGGTGGCGCCATTCAATTTCCCGGTAGCGGTTGCCGGCGGGCTTGGCCTTTTTGATTTGTCTCCCTGTGCCCAAAGCAATGAAGCCATAAGCAATGCCACGAATGTCAAAAGAAACTTTGATGTTATTGTCTTTTTCATTTTGTAATTAATTTACCTGTTAAAAAAAGTTTGAAGAATAAAATTAATGATTTCTTCGGGGCATTTCGCCACACTATTTTCTACTCACCGGATTACTCTCCATTTTTATATGACTTTTTTAGCTATAATGCTATGATATAAATTTATGCGAATTGAGACGTTTTGTAACAAGGTTATTCAAAAAACTTTAATGCTGAACTGACAATAACTTGCTTTTTTTTGTCATTATTTCTTTCTATTTTGGTTTATTTGCGGTGTATGGAGTTGGAGTGTCTTTTACTGCCAAAAGTATGACATCACTAAGCACAATCAATTCAAAAAATTTCCTTTCTTTTTGGTCATAATTTTAACTTCTTATTATTGATATGGATCCATAACAATCGTGTCCTCTATTATTTGCATTCGTTCAGCGAGGTTATAGCTTACTCGTTGAACTGAGCACAGTTGGTGCAACACCTTCCGCAACTATTTTAATTCATTGTGTAAAAATTCAATGGCAGCTGCATTTACTTCCTGCGTTCTAATGTAATTTGCAACGGTCAAATGTGAAATCGTTCCGACGATAGCTAAGTTTCTGTTATTCATAAGTAAATGGATCACATTCTTGCTTTCAATCTTTTTAATTTACCAAGGCAACTGTCAAGTATTTCAGAGAAAAATAACTAACCTGTTAACAACGCTTTTATATGTTTAACCAGCTAAAAGATAAATTACCACATCTGGCAGAAAAACCAGAAAGTTATTCCAGTTTATATTATCGCGGGGAGGTACCGGCTAAAACCATTCTTTTGAGGGAAGGGGTAATTTCCAAAAGATTTTATTATATAGAAAAGGGCTGTTTAATGGCATGGTTCAATAATAAAGGAAAAGATACGACCTTCCGGTTCTTTTTTGAGGAACAGGGCTTGTCTTCAGCCCAAAGCTTCCGGGAAAATATACCCAGCATATTCACTATAGAAACGATAGAACCTTGCATTCTCCAGGTGCTCCACAAAAAAAGATTACGAAGCGATCATGAGCGACCTGGGGCATGATCCTGCTTTTCTTGATGCGATGACAGGGATACTCTTTGAACGACAATTGCATTACATGAATGAATTTCTTTCTTTCATCCGCGATACTCCGGCGGAGCGCTATTTGAACCTGCTTCAAAAGAAACCATACATATTGCAGCGCGTACCGCAACATTACATCGCCTCTTACCTTGGCATCACTCCCGTTCATCTCAGCCGCATCAGGAACAAAATGTTGAAAGAAAGTAAAAAATAAACTATCTTATTTCTTAACAAATGTTATCGTCGTTTACGATACTACGTTAGACCTTTGTATGAAGAAATAATATATGAAAGCAGCAGTAGTATATAAACTAAACACCATTCCTCAATATGGAGATTTTCCGGATCCTGAGCCCAAAGAAAACCAACAGCTTATCCGGGTAAAAGCGGCATCAATAAAAAACCTGGACAGGATGCTCTTAAAAGGCACTCACTATAGTAATCGTTATAAAGAGTTTCCTGCAATAGCAGGTGTTGACGGAGTTGGCATTTTAGAAAATGGAATAAGGGTATATGCAGGAGCAACGCCTCCTTATGGCACGATGGCAGAAATGGCCATAATTGCCGGTAACTATTGTGTACCCGTGCCTGATACAGTAGATGATATCACGGCAGCTGCCATCCCCAATCCTGCGGTATCGGCTTGGCTGTCACTCCAATGGCGGGGAAACATTAAAAAAGGAGATACGATATTTATTTCAGGAGCTACAGGTGTTACAGGCAAACTGGCTATACAACTGGCCCGCCAAATGGGTGCAGGAAAGATTATAGCCACAGGACGTAATGAAAAAGTGCTACAATCACTCCACCAGTTGGGTGCAGACCATGTAATCTCACTCATGCAATCTGAAAAAATAATAAAAAAGGAAATACATTCACTAATGCAGCAATACCCATTTGATATCGTATTGGATTATTTGTGGGGACAGCCTGCAGAAACGATCCTGGAGGCTATAACTGGCGATGATCTTACAAGGGAAGGGCATGCAACACGTTATATCCAGGTTGGAGAAATGGCAGGTTCGGCTATCCGGTTAACAGCGGCCACATTGCGCAGTGCGGGCGTTGAATTATGCGGGCAGGGGGGTGGGCGTGTTCCTGGGGAAATAATGGCACGGATTTTTACTGAAACAATACCTCATATATTTCATTTGGCAGCAGAAGGAAAGATTTCTATGGATACAGAAATAGTTCCTCTGCAAGACATAGAAAAAGCATGGCTGCAAAAAGATGCTGCGGGCAGAAGGTTGGTTGCTGTTCCTTAAATTATGCCGCAGCACCGCTTGCCATAACATTGCACTTCTTTGCCATACTCTTAATCTTATAAATCAGTTCAGCTCATCAACGGATCTGTATAAGACTCCTTCCCCGTTTCCAGCCGTCCTGCATAGCGCTGGGAAAAAAGTTCAGAACCGGATGCCTTAACAGTAAAATCATACCAGCCATGGCTTTTTTGCAAATCAATCGCGATAACATTTTCTCCAGGTGTCACGTTTTTCTTTATACCACTTGCGTTATACGCATTGTCAATAATTTCAATTGCATAATCTTTTGAAGGATGCGTATTGGTAACTTTCAGTGATACATTTCCGGTAAGGGATTTCGTAAAGCGGCTGCGCTCATATTCACAACTCACATTGAGTAACGGATTATTTTTATCACCGGTAAATTCCCTGTAAAAACCATTGGGTGCGTGCAAGCGAATATGATATTGATTGTTTCCAAAAGCAGCTAACGGCCAGTTATAACTAAGCATGTCACCTGCTTTCGCAGCAAAATACCAATGCCTGAAAGATTCAGTCTGTCCCTTATCATCAGTAAATATTTTGGGCACATACACGGTAAATGGTGAGCCCTGTGCATCATCTTTAAACACTTCATTGCCCGCCTTCATATTAATTTCGAAAATGTTTTTATCTCCATCCCACGCTCCATCTGCATACAATTCATAAGGCAAGGCGCATGATTTGCGCATTCCTTTTTCCTGCTTAGGCATCCATTTCGATTTAGAAGGCGTTTCAATGATCTCATTAATTTCATGTTGATTTAATGCTTTACTGGCAGCCGGCTCCTGCTTAAAACGTGAGTCATATATCTGTTCTACGAACTGGTTTCTTTTTAAAAAAGGAAGGTTCTCCAACTTTGGTTCAAAGGGGTTGAATGCCGAAGTTAAATCACCGGAGATAGCCCTGCGCCATTCGGAGATATTATCCAGGTGAATTTTTTTGCCCGATTTCTTATTAAAAAATGTTTCAAGAAACTGTAGTGTAGAAGTATGTTCAAATAACTGTGAACATACCTTACCACCGCGGCTCCACGGCGATGCTATAATCATTGGCACCCTGAAACCCAGGCCAACAGGGCCTTCACGGGCCGCTTTTTTTTCAACACCCTGTGCAAGTTCATTATTCAGGCGCACATATTCCACTTCGGAATTAATGCCTTCCGAACATTTGCCGGTGCCGGGCTTTGCAAGATCGGGAATTACAAAAGGCGGTATATGATCGTAATAGCCATCATTTTCATCATAAGTAACAATAAAAATAGTTTTCTTCCACACCGCAGGGTTTTTGGTTAAGATATCCAGCACTTCGGAAACGTACCAAGCGCCATACCACGGTGCGCTTGGATGATCAGAAAAATTTTGCGGTGGCGTAACCCACGAAACCGCCGGGAGTTTTCCTTCGTTCACTTCTTTTCTGAACTGGTAAAGAACATCACCTGCAGGCACTTGCATTGTTCGTTGCTCGCCGTTATCAGCATAATTGAGCATGGCAAGTGAGCGATAATTTTCATCATCTTTGTTTACAATAAACGCGCTGTAAAAAAGTTGCTTTTGCTCGGGAGTTAACTTTTCAAAATTTAGTTGGCTCCATTTTATAAGGTCTGCTTTTGCTTTATCAAGCACTTCCTGTTTTTTGGCAATCGCTTTTTTATTTTTTTCAGCGGCGGCTTCGCTTGAGGGGCTTGCTTCCTGCAATTGATTTATTTCCCGGGGAAGTGTATCAATAAGATTTTTTATTCTTGTAATATTCCTTGGGGTAAACTGCACATTGTAAGCTTCAAAACATTCCAGGAGATTGCATCCGAAATTTCCCAGCCACGAAGTCTCCTGGTCTTTAAACCCGCCACCGCAAGTGATTTCATTTTGATAAAATTTCCAGTCAATGCCGTTTTCGTGTAACAGTTCCGGGAAGGTTTTCCATTGTTGTTTGCCAAACTGGTAATCTTCATTTCTTATATTGGCTTTAGGCAAATTATTTTCTTCGCTCATAATTTTGCCCGTCCAAAAGAAAGAGCGGTTGGGCGTGGTACTCGTCATTACTGAGGCAAAGTTTTGATCACATATTGTGAAAGCATCGGCCATAGCATAATTAAACGGAAGGTCTTCGCGATTATAATAACCGAGCGTAAGGGGCATTGTAGCATATTTCTTATTGCCTGACTTTTTTGCTTCAAGCCATTTATCATATTTGCCCAAATTATTGGCATCTACCTGGCTGGCGCGGCTATGCGGCAGCGAGCCCATCCAGGTAATTTTTGTGTCTTTTATATCAAGGCGAAAGGGTGCATAAGTTTCACCGTCTTCATTGGTTTGAAGCCATACAGGTTTATTATCCGGTAAAGAAATTGCACGCGGATCATTGAAGCCACGCACGCCCTGCAATGTTCCAAAACAGTGATCGAACGAACGATTTTCCTGCATCAGTATTACAATATGCTCCGCGTCAAGATAAGTGCTTCCGGGTACCGGATCAATTTCAAGTGCCCGCCGTATAGATGCAGGCAATGAACTCGCAAGTCCGATACCACCAGATAGCAATGCAGACTTCCTTAAAAAATCTCTCCTTGTTTCCATGGTTTAAAATTAAATATAATGAAGTTAAGAAATCTAATCCCAGGAATTTATCCCTTAATCAAAAAAAGTGTAAGACGACTCTCAAAGGCCAAATAGATTTTATACAAGTCACAAGTCAAACAGTATGTAAGCTGTCCAATTGGGCGGGTTTTTTAAATAACCGCGGAATTTATGTACGGGATTTTTATTCATAATAAATATCAACAAATAGAGAAATCTAATAATTTATAATTTCAGTTTAGCCCTTCTGCCACAGATCCCTTTCAGGCCACAAATCCTTTTCTGGAAAGGCTGTAATCATGAACGAACATCAGGAAGAAAAAAATACCGACCTTAGTTTCTACACAACACCGGGAAAAATCTATACTGACTTATATAGGAATTGTAAGATTTATTCAAAACCATGGACAGGCTATATCAGTACGAGTCATACTGTACGTTTAGGCGAATTTCTTGTATCAAAAGCGTACAGTGCAGGTCTACTTTATCAACATAAATGACTAATAATCATTAGAATATCATAGCGGCACTTACATTGGGGTGTTTGTTGAAACTGTTTATATGTTTGAAAACTATTTCAAAACCGCATTCAGAAATCTTGCACGAAATAAAATTTATTCTTCCATCAATATTGCAGGCTTAAGCCTTGGTTTGGCTTGCACTATGCTTATTATGTTGTATGTAAACGATGAAGTAAGCTTTGACAGGTTTCACAAAAATGTAAATAATATTTACCGCATTGCATCAAAATCATCGCGGCGAAAAACAGGCTCCACCGGAGTTTTGCAAGGACCGCGGTTTACACAAAATGTTCCTGGCATAAAGTCTTTTGTACGTGTGCATGGTGGACAAGAAGATATAAAAAACGGAACCAATGTGCTATCGCAGCATTTGTTATATGTTGATTCAAACTTCTTTTCTGTATTTACATTTCCATTATTATCTGGTGATGCTAAAACCTGTTTAACAGAACCACATTCCATTGTATTAAGTGAAGATGCTGCAAAAAAACGATTCGGCACAACTGATGCTGTTGGCAAAATTCTAATGATAAAAGGTGACAGCACATTTGTACCTTATAAAGTTACCGCTGTTACAAAACGTTGCTTTCAAAATTCATCTATCCAGTTCGATGTATTGCAGCCATTTAAAGTATCTGCCGCAGATGCAAACAACAATGACAACTGGTTTGGTTTTTCCTTAAACACCTTTGTTGTGCTCGATGATAAAGCAAATCTTCAAAGGGTGGAAAAACAAATGCAAAATTTTTATGTGGCAGATGCAAAGCAGCCTTTTGACGCGATCATAAATAAAACGGCTACAGAAGTATGATTACCGTATCAATATTGGTGCAGGTGTTTTTGTTTTGAGTGCATTGATGGCTTTGCTGATAACAATTATTATCATCATTTTCCAGGCAATAAAAGCAGCATTAGCAAATCCTGTGAAGAGTTTGCGAACGGAGTGAGGTTAAAGATGAATTATAAATGTTTTGACTTTTTAATTTTCATATTACTTAAAATATACAAGTAAAACTTCTCCCATGATAAAAAATTATTTTAAAACAGCAGGCCGCAGCTTTGCAAGAAATAAAAGCTTCACCATTATTAATTTACTTGGGCTGGGGGTTGGAATTGCAGTTTGTTTACTTATCTTTCTGGTAGTATATTTTGAAACAAGCTTCGATAATTTTCATAGTAAAAAAAACCGTATATACCGGGTGCTCACTGAATTTAAGGATCCTTCGGGAATCAGCCACAGCGCTGGTGTTCCAAATCCATTACCTGCCGCATTAAAGCAGGATTTTCCGCAACTGGAAAAAGTAACCGAAATAGTTAGCGATAACAATGCGCTGCTCTTTGTAATGGATAGCAGGCAGCAGGTTGTTAAGAAATTTAAAGAACAGGAAGGCGTATTTTTTACAGATGCAGACTTTTTTAAAATCTTTGATTTTAAATGGTTGTATGGAAATGCCGGTGATGCATTTCATGATCCAAATTCTATCATACTTACTAAAGAATTAGCTGAAAAATATTTTGGATCCTGGAAAGATGCAATCGGTAAAACAATAAAGCATAACAACAAAAAGCTGTTGAAGGTTTCAGGTATCCTTGAGAGCATTCCTCCTAATACTGATTTCCAGATTAAAGCAATAGCGCCTGCCGAAACGTTTGTAACTAAGTCAGACGATTGGATAACAGTGAGCAGTAACCATGTATGCTATGTTTTGTTACCGCAGAATTTATCGCCGGATAATTTTAATAAATTCTTTCCTGCTCTTGTAAAAAAATATGTACCTGCTGAAAGAATTGCCCAAACCGGCTTTATATTACAATCATTAAAGCAGGTACATTACGATGCGGATGCGGGCAACTTTCTTGGAAGAACAATATCAACCAGTCTCATCAGCACATTACAGCTAATCGCACTTTTCATATTGCTTATAGCCTGCGTAAATTTTATTAATCTTTCTACTGCGCAATCTGCAAACAGGGCTAAAGAAGTAAGTATTCGTAAAGTGCTTGGAAGCAATAAAAGTCAACTGCGAATACAGTTCTTCAGCGAAACCATTCTTATCGTTTCATCGGCGGTTATTATTGCCGTGCTGCTGGTTATAGTTACGCTGCCTTTTATCAAAACTGTGTTAGACCTTCCTCTGTCATTTGATATTTTCAGTAACCCAAAGATCATTCTTTTCCTTTTAACTATTGCTATAATGGTTGTTATTCTTGCAGGTTTTTATCCGGCAATAGTTCTGTCAAAATTCAATCCCGTTACTGCATTAAAAAGTAAGCTTGCTTCGGGTAATACAAAAGGTATTTCATTGCGAAGAGGATTGGTGGTTGCTCAATTTATTATTGCACAGGCATTGATCATTGGAACACTCGTAGTTGTTAAGCAAATGAATTATTTTCAAAATGCTTCACTTGGCTATGATAAAGAAGCTGTGCTGAATGTTCCTATTCCCCCTGATAGTTTGGGAAGAAGTAAAATTGATTACCTGAGAGCTACATTACTTCAGCGGCCCGAAATTAAAAATGTAAGCTTCAGCTTTAACCCTCCAAGTAATCAAGGCAACTGGTATTCAGATTTTAAATTCGATCACTCGCCAAAGAACACTGACTTTGCCGCTAACCTTAAATGGGCTGATGCGGATTATATTACCATGTACAAACTCCCACTGATTGCAGGAAGAAATTATATAAAAGGAGATACAGCAAACGAATTAGTGGTTAATGAAGAATTGCTGAAAAAGCTTGGTATTACTGATCCGCAGCAGGCACTTAATAAAGAAATCAGTTTTTGGGACGGGCAAATGAAAGCCCCGATCGTTGGTGTCATAAAAGATTTTCATTCTCAATCACTACAAGAGGAAATTTCGCCGGTTATTCTTGGCAATTATCGGCAAAAATACAGGACTATTAACATAAAGGTGGCACAGCAAAACATGCCCGCCACGCTCACTTTCATAGAAAAATTATGGACATCCGCCTATCCTGATTATATATTCGAATACCAGTTTCTTGATGATCGCATTGAAGCGTTTTACCGCCAGGAAAAACAGCTTTCGGAGTTGTATAAAATATTTGCAGGCATCGCCATTTTCTTAAGCTGTCTTGGCTTATATGGTCTTGCGTCTTTCATGGCAGTGCAACGCATAAAAGAAGTTGGTATAAGAAAGGTGCTTGGCGCAAGTGTGCAAAGTGTTATTTATTTATTTTCAAAAGAGTTCATCATTCTTATTTCCATTGCGTTCATTATCGCCTCACCTGTGGCATGGTATTTCATGCACAAGTGGTTGCAGGATTTTGCATACAGGATTGATATAAGCTGGTGGCTATTCCTGATAGCAGGCACTACATCATTATTCATTGCATTAATAACCGTAAGTTTCCAGGCAATAAAAGCGGCAGTTGCAAACCCGGTGAAGAGTTTGAGAACGGAATGAGATTATAATCTCTGAAATCATGTAATGCATTTTTAGAGCATACGGAAGGAAAATTGAAAATCATTCGACGCTAATAATTACTACAACGTATATCGGAAAATAAAATGAACATGAATTCCGGAATCTGAATTTATACACCTGCAGATACGGAAAATAGAAGCCCGGTTTTACCTAAAAAACTCTCAGGAATATACGATTGAAAAACGGCTTTAAAAGAGTATGCACTACATCGCCCGTCCTGGTTACAAAGTTTACAAAGCCCTACCTGACTTAATTGGTTTTGCAATTGGTAAGTTCACCAAAGGGAATTATTTTGATCGGTACCGGATCCGTTAGCTACCGGATGTTCGGGATGGTATCGTTTGTGCCAATAGTAAGATACATGATACCTAAAATAACCCGCTTAAATTACTTGTCATCTATTTGGACAATTTTATCTAATTTGAATTCTTCCTTTAAAAAAAATCACCGCTGGAATATCAATTGGACACAAAGGTTGTAGAACTGTTATTTATAATGATGTTATACTGATGCCGGATTTAGAAAGTTGGATATAAAAAAATGAATAAAAAACGTAACCATATTTCTCTTCACAAAAATAAATTTATTATTATCCTTGTTTTTCTTACGTGTGGCATTGGATCCTTTATTTTATTTGGAGGTGATACCCATCCATCACCCGGAACTCCGGCTGTAACTGAAACATTCTGGTTGTGGAATTTCCTCGGCCACCTTCACCCGGTAGCAGTTCACTTTCCTGTGGGGCTGATTTTATTTGCGGCTATACTGGAGTTATTTACTTTAAAGAATTTTGATTCCAGGCTGCGGCCCGGCATAAATTTGTTGGTTGTGGCCGGCGCAATATCCGCTGTTGTTTCTGCCATTTTAGGATTGTTGATGGCACGCAATGGCGACTATGGTAAAAATATCCTGGCCATTCATCAATGGACAGGCATTGCCACGGCCTGTCTCGGCGCTCTGTCGTTATTTTTTCTTTTACGCCTTCACCGCGGTAAACAGGTTAGTCTTGTAAAAGCATATCGCGGTGTATTATTTTTTACAGCTGTTGGGGTTTCGGTGGCGGGACATTTTGGGGCATCATTAACGCATGGAAGCGATTACCTTACTGCAACACTTCCATGGAGTGAAGATTATAAACCCGTAACGGTAAACAGTATTGATTTTGCATCTCTTAAAAGTGATACCGGTAAACTAAGTAAAAAGCAGGAGGCCGAACTGAATATAGAAGTGAGAACTATCCTCGCACATAATTGCTATAAATGCCATGGCGCCGACAAAGTAAAAGGGGAGTTGCGGCTTGACAGGAAGGACATGGTATTCAAAGGCGGGGAACATGGGGCCATCTTTATTGCCGGCGAGCCAACGGAAAGTGAAATAATAAAACGCATATCACTTCCTCCCGGCGACAAAAAGGGTATGCCCAACAAAGAAAAGAGGTTGTCGCCGGCTGAAATTGATATCATAAAATTCTGGATACAAAAGGGCACGCCCTGGCCGGCAACTTCAGATAAGGATGTATTATACCGTGTTGCACTGCTTCAACCAAGAAACCCGCCACTACCTTTGGCATCTGGCAATCTTCAAAATCCTGTTGACCTTTGGGTGAATGAATATTTTAAAAAGAACAAAATAGCCTGGCAGCAACCTGTTGACGACAGAACCTATTTAAGAAGGATCTACCTGGATATTATCGGCTTGCTGCCTTCGCCAAAAGACGAAGACGCATTTGTCGCCGATAACACGCCTGGCAAAAGAGGTTTATGGGTGCGGCAATTATTAAGCCGTGATGATGATTATACCGCTCATTGGCTCACCTTTTGGAATGATGCTTTGCGCAACGATTATACCGGTACGGGTTATATCACCGGTGGCCGGTTTAATATCACAGACTGGTTATATAGATCCTTACGATCCAACAAACCTTATAACCAGTTTGTGCAGGAGTTGATAAGCCCCACAAAAGACTCAAAGGGTTTTATTGAAGGCATCAAATGGCGCGGTGTTATTAATGCAAGCCAGAAAACGGAGATGCAGGCAGCACAGAATGTATCACAGGTTTTTCTCGGCCTCAATTTAAAATGCGCCTCCTGCCACAATAGTTTTGTAAGCGACTGGAAACTTACCGATGCCTATGCATTTGCCGACATATTTGCGGATAGCGCCCTTGAAATAAACCGGTGCGATAAACCCACAGGCAAATATACACGGCCGGCCATGCTTTGGAAAGAATTAGGAACAATTGACAGCGCCGCTACATCAACGGTGAAAAGAAAACAACTGTCGGAGAACATAACCAAACCGGAGAATGGCCGTTTGTACCGCACCATTGTAAACCGTATATGGGCGCAGTTGATGGGCAGGGGCATTGTTGAACCGGTTGATGTAATGGACAACGAACCCTGGAGCCAGGACTTATTGGATTGGCTGGCCTTTAATTTTGTGGAAGGCAAATGTGATCTTAAGGAACTGATCTATCTTATCGCTACTTCCAATACTTACCAGTTGCCTTCTGTTGGCTTTAAGAATCCAAACAAAATAACGGCGCAGGATTATATATTCAGAGGTATGCTTAGAAAGCGGATGTCTGCAGAACAATTTGCCGATGCCGTTAGCTACATCATCGAACCCCTGTTTCCTGATTCACTGGCAGGTTATAAAAGTTATGGAAAAAATTTACCGCAAACAGCAAAGCCCCTTTTTATGAGGGCGTCACTCGTAATTAATAATCCTTTTCTCATTGCCCTTGGGAGGCCCAGCAGGGAAACAGTTTCTACCAGCCGGGAGTCGCAGGCGAACCTGCTACAGGCGCTTGAACTAACCAAAGGCGAAAGGCTTAACGATGCACTGAAAAAAGGAGCTGAAAACTGGAAGAAGGCATACGGTACAGGCGATGCCATTATCAGGGAACTTTACAGCAGAGCCTTAAACAGGCCACCGGGTAAAAAGGAAATTGAAGTGGCTAAAAGAGCGTTGGGTGATAACCCGCAACCGGAAGCTATAGAGGATTTGTTTTGGGCGGTGGTGTTGCTTCCTGAATTTCAAATTATTTATTAGCATGGTGAATGGTAGTGAGTAGTGAGTAGTGATGATCCGATGGTTATCGGATCACCTTTAAAATATCGCTAAATTTGTAACAATGGATAACTGGAACAGAAGGCAATTTCTTAAAAAGACCGGGGCGGCTACACTAACTGCCCTTGCAGCCGGGGCGCCTGTAAGCAGCTTCCTGTCCTCCTGCAGCAATAAAGACGCTAAAAAAATTAAGTCAAAAGCAGACACGGTTATCTTGCTTTGGATGGCGGGAGGGATGTCGCACACCGACACTTTTGATCCGAAAAAATATACGCCTTTTACAAAAGGTATGCAATCAAATAGTGTGTTGAGCACTTTCGCTCCTGTTCGTACGGTTTTGGATGGTGTTTATTTTTCAGAGGGTCTGGAATCCATTGGTAAAGTGATGGATAGAGGTACGCTGATACGCTCCTATGTGGCCGCTGATATGGGCTTCATTTTGCATGCACGCCATCAATACCACTGGCATACCTGTTACAAACCGCCGCAGCCGGTCCTGGCACCGCACATCGGCTCCTGGATAGCCAATCAGCTTGGTCCGGTAAACAAGGTAATTCCTTCTTTCATTGACATTGGGCAACGATTTACTTTGGGTGAAGGGGAGGAGTTGAAAGCTTTTCACAGCGCGGGGTTCTTAGGCAATGAATTTGGGCCATTCCTGATACCAGATCCATCGGCCGGCCTTGATAGTGTGCGCCCGCCCGTGGGCATGAGTAATACAAGATTTGAAAAAAGAAATCAATTATATGATGAACTGATTAAGCAAAGCCCTGTGGGAGAGTTTGGCAGTGACTACCAGAAAGAATCCCTGAAAAGATCGATGGAGCAGGCCTACATTCTTTTGAAATCCCCCGAGGCGCAGGCTTTTGACCTGAGCAGGGAACCCAAAGAAATTTACGACATCTATAACACCGGCAAATTTGGTTTGGGCTGCCTGTTGGCCCGCAGACTTACGGAGCAGGGGGCCCGTTTCATAAGTGTCACTACCGAATATGAACCTTTTAAAAATTGGGACACGCATGAAAATGGTAATACCCGTATAAAGGACATGAAAAAGCAAATCGATGGTCCTGTTGCCCAATTGATCAAAGACCTGGATCGCACCGGTAAGCTGGACCGGACGCTGGTGATCCTTGCCAGCGAATTCAGCCGGGATATGATGGTTGAGGGTCGCCCGGAAGCCAAAGTGCAGGAGCAGGTACAGCAACCCGATGTTATTGCGGAGATGAAAAACTATGGTATGCACCGTCACTTTACAGATGGCTGTTCAATGCTCCTATTTGGCGGCGGTATCAAAAAAGGCCAGGTATATGGTAAAACCGCAGATGAACGCCCCTGCAAAACCATTGACAAACCCATCGTGATAGACCAGGTTCATCAAACTATTTATCATGCCCTGGGCATACCCGAAGATGCGCATTATGTGGTAGAGAAAAGGCCATTTTATACTACACCGGATGGACTGGGAAAGGCGGAGATGGAGTTGTTTGGGTAGGGGGATTTTGTTCTCAGGTGCGAGAATAAATTTCGATTAATTTTTTTTTGGGGCTTATGCGCAACAGTTGCGTAAAGCAAGCTAATTTGGATTCATTGCCGTAATTGATTGACTTTAAAGACGGTAATACAAACGTACATGCCATTTTACCGATCAACATTATAGATAGACAATATGCCATTATTTAGAATTGGACAAAAGTTAGAACACATAAAGGAAACCTCTTTCAAACTTGAAAGGGAAATTCAACAGTTGACTGAACAAAATCTGCAAACTTTATTGCATCTCGACTTCATAAAATCAGAATTTTCTTTAAACGGCTTTCGTATAGACACTTTGGCTTTTGACAAAGATGCAAAGTCATTTGTAATAATAGAATATAAAAGAGACAAAACATTTAGTGTTATTGACCAAGGCTATGCTTACCTCTCATTAATGCTTAACAACAAGGCCGACTTCATTCTTGAATTTAATGAAAGTCAAAACCAAAGCCTTAAACGGACAGATGTTGATTGGACACAATCGAAAGTAATTTTTGTTTCGCCTATGTTCACAACCTATCAAAGGGAAGCTATCAACTTTAAGGACTTGCCTATTGAATTATGGGAAGTTAAAAAGTTTGACAATAACACCATTTCTTACGAGCAAATCCAAAAAGCATCAGCCAAGGAAAGTATCAAAACAATCTCACGTAACGATGTGACAGTTGAAGCTGTAAGTAAAGAAGTAAAAGTTTTTACAGAGCAAGACCACTTACAAAAGGTAGACTTTGAAACCAGAGAATTATATGAACAGCTTAAAGACAGGCTTTTAAATTTAGACGATAATGTAACCGTTCAACCCAAAAAGCAAACGGTTGGTTTTAAAGTAGACAACAATATTTTTTGCGACATAGTTTTACAAGGCAAGGGACTCAAAGTTTTTCTAAACCTGAAAAGTAGTGAATTACAAGACCAAAAAAATATAGCAAGAGACGTTTCAAATGTTGGACACTGGGGAAATGGTGCATATGAAATTCGGTTGGCAGATCTTGAAGACATCGACTATATTTTGAGTTTGCTAAAACAATCATTACGGAAAAACAAAGACGGCATGTAACAGGCGGTTTGGCAATATGGCGGGGCGATGAATAAATTCTCAACTTTTGATTCGCTAATCTGCTTCAGTTCCAGCCGACGAATAACACCGGACAATAGAATAAACAATGACTCTTATTTATAAATTTAGCTTCGGTTACGGGCTGACGATTTTCAAATACCGACACATCGCCAAGGCCGGGTCCGTTGGTTACTATTTCCGGGCAAGACGTTAAATTAAATTACAATCTAACTTCAATGTTAAAATAATTTGGACAACTCCTTTTCGCATGAATTAAAAGAATTGGTTTCTCAATCGAGAGAGGTCGCAATCGATCTCGGGTATGACTATATTTCTACCATTCATTTCTTTATTGCTGACTGTGAAATGAACCGAGTTAATTCCATTAAAAAGTTTGGCTTTAAAAGTGAAGATGAATATATAAAATTCAAAAAGGATTACACGCTTGCAAAAGAAGACCATCTAAATTTTATTAATGACAGCTTACCGTTGACAAAAGAAGCCGAAAGGACAATTAGACTTAGTGAAGTTGAAAGAATTTTACAAAAACAAAAATTGGTCTATCCGAGTCATTTATTCATTGCTGGACTAAAAAACAAAGAGTCGCTTTTGTTTGAGTGTTTTAAACAAGATGAAAATGCTCTCGAAAAATTAGTAAAATATTATACAGAATCAGGAGAGCTGGACAAATCCAAAATGTCAGATTCCGAAATGTCAAAACAATATTATGACCGAGAAAAGAAATCCAAAGAAAGTAGCCTTTATAAGTTTAAGAGATTATTTAAATCAAAGAAATAAAACAGCAGCCAAGGGGTTTTGCAATATACTGGCAGACGTGGTAACAATGGCTACAGTTCACTATCAGCAGCAGTTCCAGCGTAGCGGAAGTAATTCAGCATTTGTTGTTATCTTCATCTTTAATTTATAAATCAACGATAGTTTCTGCTGACGTTTTTCAAATGTCAGTACATCGCAAGGCCCTATCGTTGGCTGAAACCCTATGACGACACCTCTACTGTGCAACATCTAAATTAATAAGACCAAATAATGACATCACTAACAAAATATAGGGTTGAATCTCTTGACCTATTTAAAGGCTTAGTGATTGTAATAATGGCAATTGACCATGTGAGAGATTATTTTCATTATTCGTCATATTTTTTTGACCCAACCGACCCGGCACTAACAACTATTCCACTTTTTTTCACAAGGTTTATTACTAATTTTTGTGCTCCTGCATTCAGTTTTCTTGCAGGGCTTTCTGCCTTTATAGTTGGCAAAAGAAAAACACCAGCAGAATTATCCAGTTTCTTACTCAAACGAGGATTTTGGTTAGTTTTTGTGGAACTTGTAATAATGAATTTCGGTTGGTGTTTTGATATTACTTTTAGAACTGTAGGTTTTCAAGTAATTTGGATATTGGGCATAAGCATGATTTTTTTAGCAGGGCTAATACACCTTCCTAAAAAAGCAATTCTCGTTTTTAGCTGCATATTGATTTTTGGACATAATTTTCTTGACAATATCCATTTTGACAATAGTATTTTGTGGGTATTTTTACATGAGCGCAAGGCATTTTTGACGACACCAGACCATGTATTCAGGGTTGGTTATTCTATAATACCATGGGTTGCTGTAATGTCTCTGGGATATTGCTTTGGTTCATTTTATGACAAAACTTTTGAACCCTCAAAACGCAAGAAACTTTTTAATGTCATTGGAATTAGTGCAATTATATTTTTTGTAACACTAAGGGGAATAAATGTTTATGGAAATTTATTGCCCTGGGAAGATTATGGAAATTTAAAACAAAATATATTTTCATTTTTAAATCTAACCAAATACCCACCTTCACTTTCATTTTTACTTGTTACATTAGGTGGCGCATTCCTATTTTTAGCAAATTCCGAAAAATTTAAAGGAAGGATTCTAAACTTCTTTTGTGTATTTGGTAGAGTGCCATTTTTCTTTTATATCATACATATTTATCTAATTCATTTTTTAGCGTTATTGGCTGCTGAACTCACGGGATTTGGTTGGCAAAAAATGATTTTGCCTGCATTGCCATTCAGGGTAGAAGCATTAAAAGGTTTTGGCTTTAACTTAGTTACAGTTTATCTGATTTGGGCTTTTGTAATTATTTTACTTTACCCATTATGTAAAAAGTTTGATACCTACAAACAAAATAATAAAGACAAATGGTGGTTAAGTTATTTGTAAAATGTAATGATGAAAACATGCCGAAAAAAGGGCGTCAGCCAACAGACTTTGCAATATGGCGGGGCGACGAATATATGTTCAACTTTTTGTTCGCTAACCGGCTTCAGTTTCAGCCGACGAATAACATCAGGCGATAGAATAAACAATGAACTTTTATTTATAAATTTATCTGCGTTTACGGGCTGGCGATTTTCAAATTCCGCCACATCGCCAAGCCGTGAACGTTAGCTGCAATGCTCAAAGCAGTAACACCATAAACAATTTAGGTTCACAGACCATTCATAGCATTAATATGTTGTCATTATTTTTTCGAAACTTATTTTTACAATCCTGCAACCCTGTCTGGCAGCCGGGCTTTGTCCTTATTGGATCTTGGACAAAAATATTGATACGCGATTTAACCAACCCTTCCAACTCTACCAATACTTTTGAATCTTGGCATTTTCAACTGGATTAATTATTATGTTTGATTGTATAATCAGATTTGCAGTTGAAGGGCGAGGAACATTATCACCCGATGATCCCACAAAAAAATTAGTTATTAAGGGACTTTATAAATTTTCTCGTAAACCAAAATTTTCGCCTGCAAGAAAAATATTGCGGAGAGCGAATTAATTATCAATTAATTTTAAATTTCAAACGTATTTTCTATCAACCTGCCGAAATAAAATGAAAATCCTTATTGCTTTGCTTTTTGCAATAATCCCGGCTCCCGGCATTAGCTGTGTGCAGGTAGCAAGTTATTATATCAACCATGACAGCACTTACCGCGGAATTATTAAATCTTAATAAACTTGAAACGAACAATAGGCCCGGTATTGTTTCGGAGCTCAGCTATATATAAAATGTAGTTCCATTTGCAATCAGGGAAGATGATGTTGCATATTTTGCCTCAGGCAATTGGAATTATAAATAATAGGCGTATCTCATTGCTCAATTCGAGTGGCCCCTGCAAACACAGAATGGTGGGCGAGGAGATATTGAAAATTCTAAAATGAATCTATTTATTTCGTATCGCTAACCTTCAAATTAATACAGTCGGTCGCCTTCCGGACACTGAGGCGTAGCTTCATTTATTGTCCATATAAATTAGGATCTACAGCGTTTACTTACTATTTAAAATCTTAAAACAATTAGCTATTGATAAGGTAAAAAACCAACATGGCGATAACTTGTAATATTACAGTTAAAAGAATTCCCTTAAATGCTTCTTTCTCTTCTGTTTGTTCCCTTGTTTTTGCTTTCATTTTTTTGTTTATTTTTTTGTTTAGAAATCAATTCATTAATACTATGGGTAAGTTTAACTTGACGGCAAATTATCCCGGGCGTATGGGCATCTGTACATTTTATTTGCCTGTGATTATTTGGTGCTATGTTAACAACAGCAAAACCGGCAACTACACAAAATGGAAAAGAAGTTAGTAGTACTTAGTTTATGCAGGGTCCCTGGCTGATGAACCTTTTGCAATTAGTGTTGCAAAAGTGCCGGCACAGAAATTCCCTATGATCGCATTGGCAAATAGCATGAATAATAATGCACCGCTACCTTTTTTGCTTATTGCTGCAGGCGCTTGTTGAAATATTTCACTTGTTGAACTGATATGATACACTCCCGGAGCAAATAAAACTAATAAAACGAGAATAAGGATACAGGCTAAAACAACACTAATAACTGTGATAACCCACCCATTATAAGATACTGAACCATTAATATTTTTTTTCCTGTTATATACAACCCCTAATATAAACATGCAGGCAAGAAATAGTCCGTTACCCAGATACAAAAGCCATGTATCACTATATGTATCTTCTCTTATAAAAAATAAAACGGGAATACAATAGGAAATGGCAGGTAAAATACCGTACTTAATTAAATTAATAAAAGCCAGCTTTTTTGCCATAAAAAAATATTACTAAAAATCATTCCATTTCAGCTGTTGAACCAAACTTCGGTTTGATTTAGCCAGGAAGTAAGTTGCGATCAAAATGTGTCGTTATCCTTTTCTTTGAATTTAACCATTCCGCGGGCGGCTAATTAAGAAAAACTTCTGCACCGGTGTTCTTCTCATAGAGGCTTTTTTGCGAAAGCCGGTGATTCTTCTTCTCAACAATATCCCGCCCTGCCCGGCCATTACCCTTATGATCTTCTTTCATTTGTAAAGCATCCAGGATTCGAAAAAACGAAGACAGCGTTATGTCTTTAATGTGTTTATATCCCCAGGCCTGCATCACATCCATGGTGCTATTGAGTATTTCGTTGCGGAGGCGTTCCATACTTTGCCGGGCAAAAGCAGTTTCATTTATATCGCCTTTTTGATAAGGTTTAGCGCTGCGTATAAGCCGATTCCGCATACTGAGGGCATCTGCACCAAGTGCGCGAAGTTTTAATATATCAAATGCTGTGTGGATTTCTGAGGCAGCAATTATTTTAGTTTCTTTGGAAATGCCATATATCTCAAGAGTTTTGGCAACAAACTGTAATGCTTCAAACAAAGGCATACCCGAATCAGAAGACACATTATTCAACAAAATAGCTTCTTTTGCACAGCCCTCCACAACAATAAAATCGGGTATTATATGTGTCTTACAAAAAGCGTAACACATTTCATGAAATTCCTTTTTATCCGTAATGGAAAGGCTTATGCCAACGG